>NZ_JBKEVG010000016.1:0-54335 GCF_056356955.1 Bifidobacterium sp. LH_419 | reverse complement strand
CGAGCTTCGGCCTGGATGCAAAAGGAAAGGAAGACAACGGAAATCCTGCGACAGCATCCACACCACGCCCGGGATTTCTAAAACACCACGTTTGGTTCCTATAACCCTCGCCTACCGCACCATGAGGGTTTTACCGCACCATGGGATGAAACGGGGGGGGAGGGAATACGAAAAGACCCCGAGGTTTCCCTCGGGGTCTTGGTGGGGTGGCTAACGTGGCTCGAACACGCGACCTTCTGAACCACAATCAGATGCTCTACCAACTGAGCTATAGCCACCATTGTTCTCGACCCGCTCTCGCCGGTCGGCAACGAGTGAATACAATACAGGAGTTTCCGCCGTTGTCCAACTACGGCGTGTCGCGCCTGTTTCCAAGGATTGAGGGCATATATACCCCAAGAGCACGATGCAGGAAAGCACGCAACTATTCGCGAAATCGTGGAATCCCACGCCGCATCGCCCATTTCGTCCCCTCTGCACCACACCTCCGCTCCTCGCGCGCGGACGGCTGCAGGCCCGACTCGCCGCGTTGGGCGCGCCCGCGACCTCCGCTCCTCGCGCGCGGACGGCTGATCACGGGTGGTTACGCGTTGGCGAAGTTCTGACCTCCGCTCTTCGCGCTCGGACAGCCGCCGATGCATGTCTGCGCGGTGGGGCGGGTGACGCCTCCGTTCCACGCACGCGGACGGCCGCACGTAGGCGGCGCGCCCGCCCGCCACTCCACCACGCCCCCACCGGTTCCACCGTCGGTCCCTTCGTTTCACAAGTACGGCCGCCCGCGCCGCAGCAAAACCCACGCCCGGCAAACCCTGCATCCCACGTCGCCTTTGCGAACCGTCATCGCCCCACCCAATCGCTCGCATACGCACATGAGAACGGTCACATTGTTCGCTTGTGTTCATTTCAACATAGCCCGTCACCCTTACTGCCGATTGGCTTTCCGGCGTGTTGAAGCGTGCAGCATGTTCGGTTTTTGGTATACTTACCAGTGAAGGCCGGAGTTTAAGATCGGCCGGGAATCCGGCAGGTCGCAACGAAGCGCAGAAAGCCGTAAGGCCGCAGGCGCAACGCCTTCGAGATAACTGAACAGCGATCGATGGTGAATTCACCGAGGTGCGGCAAGGCAACACGGCGCAGGCGCCGGGCCGCGAAAGAAACACGTGTACTGGTTGTTTGTGGTTCATCATTGCAAGGAGGCCGCGCAAGGCGGCGCGGCGAAAGCAGCAAAGCGTACCATCGCCTCCTTCCCCATCAGATGGCCCCCGGAACTTCTTCCCTTCGGTTCCGGGGGCCATCTTCTTGTGCGCGGGACACGAGGCCTCGCACGCCCCCCCTCGGCCCCGCTTCGCGGAACAGCTCCCGCCGGCGGGAGCGAAGAGGTACGGATACGCTCGGTCATGCAGACCACCCTCAGTCAGCCGTAGGCTGACAGCTCCCGCCAGCGGGAGCGCAAACTCCATGCGGGAGCGGAAACTCCGCGCGGGAGCGGCCGGCCACTACACTGGTCGTCATGCTTTCCTTCGAGAACGATTACTCTCGCGCGGCGCACCCGGCGGTGCTCGACGCGATCGCCCGCATCAACGAGAACCTGTACCCCGGCTACGGCATGGATCCGATCTGCGAGCGCGCCAAGGCGAAAATCCGCGAGGCGTGCGCCCTGCCGGAGGCGGACATCCACTTCCTGGTCGGCGGCACGCAGACCAACCAGGTCGTCATCGACGCGGTCACGCCGCCGTACGCGGGCGTCGTCGCCGTCGCATCCGGCCATCCGAACGTGCACGAGGCGGGCGCCATCGAATACTCCGGTCACAAGGTGCTCACGCTCCCCCATCACGATGGGAAGATGGACGCGGCCGAGCTCGACGAGTACTGCGCAACCTTCTACGCGGACGGCAACCACGGGCACATGGTCTTCCCCGGATGCGTCTACGTCTCCATGTCGACCGAATACGGCACCGTCTACTCGAAGGCGGAACTCGAGGCCATCGCCGACGTCGCGCACCGTTACGACATGCCGTTGTTCGTGGACGGCGCGCGTCTCGGCTACGGCCTCACGGCGACCGGCTGCGACATGACGCTGCCCGATCTCGCCCGCATCGCCGACGTCTTCTATATCGGCGGCACGAAGGTGGGCGCGATGTTCGGCGAGGCGGTCGTGTTCGCGAACCGTGACGCGCGTTCCGCCGCGCCGCGTCATTTCCTCACCGAGATCAAGCAGCATGGCGCGCTGCTCGCGAAGGGCTTCCTGCTGGGCGCGCAGTTCGACGCGCTGTTCACCGACGACCTGTACTTCCGCATCGCCCGCAACGCGAACGTGCAGGCGGACCGCATCCGCGCCGCCCTGCGCGACAAGGGCTACACGCTCACGTTCGAGGCGCCGACGAACCAGATCTTCGTCACGCTCGACCAGCCGACCATCGACCGTCTGGAACGCGACGTGCGTCTCGGCTTCATGGAGAAGGCGGACGAGTCGCACACGGTGATGCGCATCTGCACGAGCTGGGCGACCACGGACGAGGAGACGGACCGGCTCATCGCCCTGCTGTAGCAGTCCCCACTACGGCAGTCCCCGCTACGGCAATCCCCGCCGTATCACGCCTCCGCCGTGGCGATCGCCTCGCGTTCCATGTCGACGAACCGGTGGACGGACGCCTCCACCGAATAATGCTCGCGCGTGTGCTCGGCGTAGACCGCGCCCCAGCGCGCGAGCTCGTCCGGATGATCGATCCACCAGTCGATGCGGCGCGCGAGCATCGCGGCGTCGCGCACCGGGAACAGCGAGGCGTCGGTCAGCGCGAACTGGCTCGCCGCGGACAGTTCGGACGCGGCGATGACCGGCACGAGGCCGCACGCCATCGCCTCGATGACGCTCACCGATTCGATGTCGGCAATCGAACAGTGCACGAACAGGTCGCACGAACGCAGCAGCGCCGGCATGTCGACGTTGCGGTGGAAACCGATGTCCGCCTTGCGCTTGAGGCGACGGTTCGCACGGAACGTGAGATACCGTTTGAGCGGACCGGTGCCGGCGATGACCAACTGGACGTCGCTCGCGTGCCGGCTCATCGAGATCGCCTTGATGAGCGTGATCTGGTCCTTCTCGTGTGCGAGGCGGCCGGACGCGACGACGCGGAACGGCACGTGCGCGGGCGCGTCCGGATCGAACGGCTCGCGCGCGGTGAACCGTGGCGCGTAGCCGTTCGAGATCACGTGCATCGTCCCCTTGTACCCGTGTTCGCGCAGCAGGCTCGCGGTCATCTCGGTGGGCGTGTGGATGTGGTCGACGCGCTTGTACAGCCACTGGCGGAACAGCCAGTAGAGGAACCGCTCCATGCCGGGGATGTAGCGCAATGGTCCGGCGGAGTAGAGCACGTTCTCCGGCTGCAGGTGGAATCCGGCGGTCACGGGGATGCCCATCCGACGGGCGACCTTCGCGGCGTGCCGGCCGAATTTGAACGGCATGTAGATGTGGACGACGTCGACGCCTTGGAACGCGGTGCGGAACAGCGTGTCGCTCGGCTCGGCGAACTGCATCTGCTGCTTGGCGGCCACCCACGAGACGAGCGGCACCTTGTTGACGCGTGCCGGATAGTCGGGCGCGCCGACGCCGACGAGACGCACGTGATGCCCCTGCCGTTCCAGTTCGGCGGCCCATTGCAGCGCCGAATTCGACGTGCCGTTGCCCTGGTTGCCGACCGTGTCGACCACCAAGGCGATGGTCAGCGGACGGTCGATGTCCTCCTCGACGATCGGCGTCCGCCGAATCTCCTCATCATGCTCCGATTCCTGTTCACGCATTGCTCCAGTCTATGACCGCACGCGACTGGGCACGGGCCGTGCGCCGCGGCGATGCTATGCCAGCGCGCGCGTGATGCGCGACACCGCCTGATAGAGGTCGCGTTCCGGTTTCAGCAGGCTGAACCGCACGAATCCGTCCGACACGGGACCGAAGCACGATCCGGGCATGACGGCCACACCCGCATGTTCGATGAGCCATGCGGTGAACGCGTCCGACGTGCCGTAGCCATCCGGCACACGCGCCCACAGGAACAGTCCTCCGCGAGGCGGCGCCACGTCGAGCCCCGCCTCGCGCAATCCGTCGGCGAGCACCTGCGCGCGATGCCCGTAGCTTGCGCTGAGCGCCGCCACGGAACGCAGGTCGCCGCTCAGCGCGACCGCACCGGCCTGCTGCACGACGCTGGGCGCGAGCACGGCGGTCTGCTGGTGGACGGCCTTCGATGCGGCGAGGATCGCGGCGTTGCCGGCGATCCAGCCGCCGCGCCACCCGGCGACCATGAACATCTTGGACAGCGATCCGAGTTCGACGGCCACATCGAGCGCGCCCGGCGTGGCGAGGATGCTGGGCGACGGCGCGTCGCCGAACTCGATGCCCGCGTAGGCGAAATCGTTCATCACCGCGAACCGGTGCTCGTGCGCGAGCGCGACGACGCGCCCGTAGAATTCCGGCGTCGCGACGGCGCCGGTGGGATTGTTCGGATAGTTGAGGATCAGCAGCGTCGCCTCGTCCCACAGCTTCGGGTCGACGGCGTCGAGGTCCGGCAGGTAGCCGTGCGCCGGGTCCGCGGGAATCGTGACGAAGCGGCCCTTGGCGACGGCGGTGGAGCCCTCGTACTGCGGATAGTACGGGTCGACGGCCACGACCGTGTCGCCTTCGTCGATGAGCGCCTCGATGACGGTGGAGATGCCCACCGACGCGCCGGCGGTGGCGAGCAGGTGCGCGCGCGGGTCGAGCGCCACGCCGTAGCGTCCGTGATACCAGTGCGCGATTGCGTCGAGATAGGCGGGGACACCGTCGAACGCGGGATAGCGGAACAGGGACGGGTCGTGCGCGGCGTGGGCGAGCGCGTCCTGCATGAACGCGGGCGGCGCGCCGTCCGGATTGCCTTTGGACAGGTCGATGACGTCATGCCCGGCGCGGATGGCGGCCGCGGTGCGCGCGTCGGCCTGGGCGAACGGGTTCGGCGGGAGCGCCGCCGCCCTGCGTGAGATCAGATCCGCGATCGGATCGACGGACTGACTGGCTGCGGGCGACGGATTCCCTTCCCCCATCTCCAACTCCCTTTCTTCCCCTTCAGGAAACGTTGGCCCGATCGTTTATTCCCAACCGATCGGTGATACTCAAGGTACGCTGCGGATCGGCGCGTGGCGACGGCGTGTCTATACGCGGTATTTATGGACGGTTATCAACGCGTGCCGGCATGCCGGCGCGCCTCATCGGGTGGCGATGGGAGAATGTGACGCATGACCGATAGCGTGAACACCGTCAACACCGTCAATGATTCCCCTTCCTCGTCCCACTCCCCCGTCTCCGGCCGCGTGCTGGGCACGCCGCTGGGCGCGCGGCCGACGCGCGTGCTGTTCCTCGGCTCGGGCGAGCTCGGCAAGGAGGTGACGATCGAGCTCATGCGCCTCGGCGCATGGGTGTGCGCCGCCGACTCGTATGCGGGCGCACCCGCCCAGCAGGTGGCGCATGAGGCCCGCGTGCTCGACATGGCGGACGCCTCCCAGCTGCGCGCCCTGTTCGACGAGGTGAAGCCGGACATCGTCGTGCCCGAGGTGGAGGCGATCGCCACGTCCGAGCTGGCGGATGCGGCCGCCCGCGGCGTGCAGGTGGTGCCGAGCGCCGAGATCGCCGCGATCTGCATGGACCGTGAGCGTCTGCGCGTCATCGCGCACGAGGAGCTGGGACTGCCGACCACGCCCTACCGGTTCGCGGGCTCGCTGGAGGAGCTGCGCGCGGGCGCCGACGAGGTCGGCTATCCGTGCGTCGTCAAGCCGGTGATGAGCTCGTCCGGTCACGGCCAGTCGGTCGTGCGCGAGGCGGACGCGATCGACGCCGCGTGGACGGAGGCGCAGGAGGGCCGTCGCGCCGCCGGCGAGGGCGACGTGTCGCGCGTGATCGTCGAGGCGCTGGCGCCGCTCGACTACGAGCTGACCGTGCTGACGGTCTCGTCGAGCGCGGGCATCGTGACGTGCGCGCCGATCGGGCAGCGTCAGGAGTCCGGCGACTACCGCGAATCGTGGCAGCCGGCCGCGGCGACGGATGATGTGCTCGTCGAGGCGGGCCGCATCGCGCGCGCCGCCGTCGAGGGCCTCGTCGCGAAGGCGAAGGCGAGCGGCGAGACCGGCTGGGGCGTGTTCGGCGTGGAATTGTTCGTGCTGACCGACGGCTCCGTCCTGTTCAACGAGGTGTCGCCGCGTCCGCACGACACGGGCATGGTGACGATGGCCTCGCAGCGGCTCAGCGAGTTCGCGCTGCACGCGCGCGCGATCCTCGGCCTGCCGGTCACGGAGGGCCATGTGGCGCTCGCGATGCCGGAGGGCGCGGTGGCCGCCAGCCATGCGATCGTGGTCGCCGGCGACGGCGAGGCGGAGTTCTCCGGGCTCGACCGCGCGCTCGCCGAGCCGGGCACCGATCTGCGCGTCTTCGCCAAGCCGGAGGTGCACGGCCATCGCCGCATGGCCGTCGCGCTGGCGATCGGCGGTTCCGAGGCCGACGCGCGCGCCAAGGCGGGCCGCGTCGCCGACGCGCTGACCATCGAAGTGCGCTGACCATCGAGGTCGCCGGCCATCCGCCGCGGTCGTGTGTTGCATGTAGCCGGCGATTGGTACCCTTTTACCGTTAGTTCACCCAGATATTCCACTCCTGAAAGGCGAGTAATGGAGAAACTGGAAATGCTCTACAAGGGCAAGGCCAAGAAGATGTACGCAACCGACGACCCCGACGTGCTGTGGGTCGAATACATGAATCAGGCGACCGCCGGCAACGGCGCGAAGAAGGCCCAGATCGAAGGCAAGGCCAACCTGAACAACCACATCACCTCCGTCATCTTCGACCTGCTCAAGGCGCGCGGCGTGGAAAGCCACTTCATCAAGCGTCTGTCCGACACCGAGCAGCTGGTGAAGAAGATGGACATGTACCCGCTCGAGATCATCATGCGCAACACCGCGGCCGGCTCCTTCGCCAAGCGCTACGGCGTCGAGGAGGGCACTCCGCTCAAGAAGCCGATCCTCGAGTTCTGCCTCAAGTCCGATGAGCTGGGCGACCCGTTCATCAACGACGACGGCATCGTGGCCCTGGGCCTCGCCTCCGAGGAGGAGCTGGCCGAGATCTCCCGCATCGCCCGCGCCGTCAACGAGGGCCTCAAGGACATCTTCTCCAAGATCGACGTGCAGCTCGTCGACTTCAAGATCGAGGAGGGCAAGACCTCCGACGGCACCATCTTGCTCGCCGACGAGATCACCCCGGACACCTGCCGCCTGTGGGACCTCAAGGACAAGTCCGGCAAGATCGAGCATCTCGACAAGGATCTCTTCCGCCGCGACCTGGGCAACATCATCCCCGCGTAAGAGGAGATCTACGGCCGTCTGGTCAAGCTGGCCGAAGCCGAAGGCGTCGAACGCGCCGAGTGACACGCTTTCATGCAGGCTCCCTCTGACGAGGGAGCTGGACCGCGAAGCGGGACTGAGGGAGAGAACCCGTCGGGAACGACGGCATGGCGACGACGGTCGCCGTCTCTCCCTCAGTCGGCTCCGCCGACAGCTCCCTCGTCAGAGGGAGCCGATGTTTTAGGATTCCGTTCAATATTCCCGAAAGGACCCTCATGGTTTTCCGCGTGTACGTGGAGAAGAAGCCCGGCTTCGACGTCGAGGCTCAGCAGCTCGCAGGCGAGCTGAAGACCATCCTCGGCATCGCCGGCCTGAAATCCGTGCGCATCGTGAACCGCTACGACGTGGAGGGCATCAGCGCCGAGCTGTTCGCCCAGGCCACGCCCACCGTGTTCAGCGAGCCGCAGGTGGACGACGTCGCCAACGACCTGCCCGACTTCGGCGCGGCGAAGGTGTTCGCCACCGAGTTCCTGCCCGGCCAGTTCGACCAGCGCGCCGACTCCGCCAGCGAATGCATCCAGCTCATCTCGCAGGGCGAGCGTCCCACCGTGCGCTCCGCCAAGCTGTACGCCCTCGAAGGCGACCTGACCGAGGCCGACGTCGAGGCGATCAAGCGCTACGTCATCAACCCGGTCGAGGCGCGCGAGGCGTCCCTCGACGTCAAGGAGACGCTGAAGACCGCCGTGCCGACGCCCGGCAAGGTCGAGGTCATCGCCGGATTCAACGAGATGGACGCCGAGGCCGGCCAGCGGTTCATCGACGAGCGCGGCCTCGCCATGGACCTCGCGGACCTCGAGTTCTGCCAGAAGTACTTCGCCGAGGCGGGCCGCGAGCCCACGATCACCGAGATCAAGGTCATCGACACCTACTGGTCCGACCACTGCCGCCACACGACGTTCGGCACGATCCTCACCGACGTCGCCATCGACGACGAGGTCGTCAAGGCCGCGTTCGAGCGCTACCTCGAACTGCGCCACGAGCTCGGCCGCGACTCCAAGCCTCTGTGCCTGATGGACATGGGCACGATCGGCGCGAAGTGGCTCAAGAAGAACGGCATCCTCACCGGTCTCGACGAGAGCGAGGAGATCAACGCCTGCACCGTCAAGGTGAAGGTGGACGTCGACGGCGAACAGCAGGACTGGCTGTTCCTGTTCAAGAACGAGACCCACAACCACCCGACCGAGATCGAGCCGTTCGGCGGCGCCGCCACCTGCATCGGCGGCTGCATCCGCGACCCCCTGTCGGGCCGCTCCTACGTGTACCAGGCGATGCGCGTGACCGGCGCCGCCGACCCGACCGTGCCGGTCTCCGAGACGCTCGAGGGCAAGCTCCCCCAGCGCAAGCTCGTGACCACCGCGGCCGCCGGCTACTCGTCCTACGGCAACCAGATCGGCCTCGCCACCGGTCAGGTCGACGAAATCTACCACCCGGGCTACGTGGCCAAGCGCATGGAGGTGGGCGCGGTCGTGGCCGCCACCCCGGCCGACCACGTGCGCCGCGAGACCCCGGCCCCCGGCGACAAGATCATCCTGCTGGGCGGACGCACCGGACGCGACGGCATCGGCGGCGCGACGGGCGCCTCCAAGGCCCACAACGTCGAATCGCTGGAACTCGACGGCGCCGAGGTGCAGAAGGGCAACGCGCCGGTCGAGCGCAAGCTGCAGCGCCTGTTCCGCCGTGGCGACGCGTGCCGTCTCATCAAGCGCTGCAACGACTTCGGCGCGGGCGGCGTGTCCGTGGCGGTCGGCGAGCTGGCCGACGGCCTGTACGTGGACCTCAACACCGTCCCGAAGAAGTACGAGGGCCTCGACGGCACCGAGCTGGCGATCTCCGAATCGCAGGAGCGCATGGCCGTCGACGTGGCCGCGGAGGACGTCGACGAGTTCCTCGGCTACGCGCGCGAGGAGAACCTCGAGGCGACGGTGATCGCCACCGTGACCGAGGACCCGCGCATGGTGATGACCTGGAACGGCGACGAGATCGTGAACCTCACCCGCGAGTTCCTCGCCTCCAACGGCGCGCCGAAGCATCAGGCCGTGCACATCGAAGCGCAGCAGGCGTACGAGGTGCCGTCCGCGTGGACGACCGGCACGCTGGCCGAGCGCATGCACGCCCTCGTCACCGACCTCAACGTGGCCTCCAACAAGGGTCTGTCGGAGCGCTTCGACTCGACGATCGGCGCGGGCACCGTGCTTATGCCGTTCGGCGGCGTCAGGCAGCTCACCCCGAACGAGGCGATGGTCGCCAAGCTCCCCGTGTTCGGCGAGACCACGACCGCATCCGCGATGGCCTGGGGCTTCAACCCGTACATCATGGAGAAGAACCAGTTCACCGGCGCGTACCTGTCCGTCGTCGAATCGCTCGCCAAGCTGGTGGCCGCCGGCTTCGAGCATGAGAAGGCGTACCTGAGCTTCCAGGAGTACTTCGAGAAGCTGCGCGACGAGCCGGAACGTTGGGGCAAGCCGATGGCCGCCGTGCTCGGCGCCCTGATGGCGCAGATCGACCTCGGCGCCGGCGCGATCGGCGGCAAGGATTCCATGTCCGGCTCGTTCGAGGATCTCGACGTGCCGCCGACCCTGATCTCCTTCGCCGTGGCCGTGGGCAATATGAATCGCGCCACCTCCCCCGAGTTCAAGGGCGCCGGCCACCGCATCGTGCGCATCGCGCCGCGCTACCTGGCCGACGATCTCACGCCGGACAAGGACGCGCTGCTCGACGCGTTCGGTCTGGTCGAGGAGCTCACCGACTTCGGCACCGCGCTGGCCGTGTCCACGCCGGGCTACGGCGGCACCGCCGAGGCGCTGTTCAAGATGACCGTGGGCAACGGCATCGGCGTGGCTCTGAACGACGGCATCGCGCTCGACGACCTGTTCAAGCCGGCGTATGGCTCGTTCATCGTCGAGCTCAAGGACAACGAGAAGATCCCGGCCGTCTCCAACCTGGTCGAGGTCGGCGAGATCGGCATGACCACCGAGGCCTACGAGTTCACGGCCGCCGGCGAGACGCTCGACCTCGCGGGCACGCAGGACGCGTGGGAGGGCGGCATCGAATCCGTGTTCCCGTACCGTTCCCGCGGCGCGGAGAAGACGGAGACCGTCGAGACGATCGACTTCCACGCGGCCGAGGCCGGCGTGAAGAAGACCGTGTACGTGGGTTCCGGCGTGGCGCGCCCGCGCGTCATCATCCCCGTGTTCCCGGGCAACAACTGCGAGTACGATTCGGCCGCTGCGTTCGAACGCGCGGGCGCCGAGGCGCACACGCTGATCGTCAACAACCTCACGCCGGCCGCGGTGGCCGAGTCCACCGCCAAGCTGGTCGAGGAGATCGGCAAGAGCCAGATCGTGATGATCCCGGGCGGCTTCTCGGGCGGCGACGAGCCGGACGGCTCCGCCAAGTTCATCACCGCGTTCTTCCGCGCCCCCGCCGTCACCGAGGCGGTGCGCGACCTGCTGAAGAACCGCGACGGCCTGATGCTCGGCATCTGCAACGGCTTCCAGGCGCTCATCAAGCTGGGTCTGGTGCCGTTCGGCGACATCGTCGACATGGACGCGACTTGCCCGACGCTGACGTTCAACACGATCGGCCGCCACCAGAGCCGTCTCGTGCGCACGCGCGTCGCCTCCGACCTGTCCCCGTGGCTCGCCCGGACGCAGGTCGGCGACGTGCATACGGTCGCCATCTCCCACGGCGAGGGCCGTTTCGTCGCCTCCGACGAGACGCTGGCGCGTCTCAAGGCCAACGGCCAGATCGCCACGCAGTACGTGAGCGAGGCGGGCGTGCCCGGCATGGATCTGGACGTCAACCCGAACGGCTCGATGCTCGCCATCGAGGGCATCACCAGCCCGGACGGCCGCGTGTTCGGCAAGATGGGCCATTCGGAGCGTTCCGGCAACGGCCTGTACGTGAACGTGCCCGGCGACAAGTACCAGCCGATCTTCGAGGCCGGCGTCGAGTACTTCGCCGCCTGATCCGGTAGACCGGTAAGAGCGAGGGGCTGGGTTCCGGAGTCGTCAGGACTCCGGAACCCAGCCCCTTTTCCGTATGTTCCGGTTCACGATTTGCCGGCTGTGCGGATCGTGAAGCGGTTTCTATGATGGGAGGCATGGTGCGTGTGGAGCATGGGTTCGGGCCGGTGTGGGACGAGGGCTCGCGGGTGTTGGTGTTGGGGTCGATGCCGAGTCCGAAGTCGCGGGAGGCGGCGTTCTACTACATGCATCCGCGCAACCGGTTCTGGCCGGTGCTTCAGGCGCTGTTCGCGGATCCCTCCGACCCCTCCGACCGTGTGGGCGACTCCCCCGCTTCGCGCCGCGCGTTCGCGTTGCGGCATCACGTGGCGTTGTGGGATGTGATCGCCTCATGCGACATCACGGGGGCGAGCGATTCCACCATCCGCAATGCGGTGCCGAACGACATCGCTCCGATTCTGCGCGGCGCGCCGATCGCGCATGTCTTCACGACGGGCGGCAAGGCGGCGCAGCTGTATCGGCGTCTCATCGCGCCGCGACTGGACGCGGCCGGCCTCGACGTGCCGATGACGCCGCTGCCGTCGACGAGTCCGGCGAACGCGTCGATGCGGCTGGACGACCTCGTCGCCGTCTATCGCGAGGCGTTCGCCGCGGCGGGGCTCATCGGCGGGTGATTCGTCATCGACGCGGCTCGCCGACCACGACGCCGGCGGCTCAGCCGATGAGCTTGGCCTTCACGTGGTTGACGCGCACGTAGAACTTGAGATCGAAGTTGATGCTTTTGGCCTTCGCGTCGTAGGTGAACACCTTGGTGGAGTCCTCGGAGCCGAATTCCGACTTGGCGACCTTCTTGCCTTGCGCGGACTTCGAATCGGCCTTGCTCGTCCACTTGCCGGTCTTCGCGATGGACTCCGAATCGACGGTGCCGTACCAGTACGGGTACTTGCCGAAGTCGTCGGACATGACGGCGGAGATCATACCGTCCTTGACGGTGACGGTGATCTTGCAGTCCTTCGTGCAGTCCTTGCCGAAATCGGAGAACTCGTAGGTGCCGGTGATGTCGACCGGAGTGGCGGATGCCGACGCCGAGGCATCGGAGGAATCGGAGGAATCCGTCTTGTCGGGCTGTTCGGACTGTTCGGACTTCTTGGAGGAGCTCCTGTCGGTCTGCGAGCTGCTCGCGGAGCCGTTCGCCGATCCGTTCGCGGCGGAGGCGTTCGACGACCCGCATGCGCCCAGTCCGATGGCGAGCGCACCGCACAGCATCATGGTGGCCAACATCGTTCCCGTTCTCATGCCCATCGTCGATCGTCCTTTCGTGGAAATCCTCATCACGTCATACGGATGCCATGATAGCGTCATCATCCCGCGGCTCTCCGGACTCGCCGCATTCCGTGGGAACCGTCGCACGCCGATGCCTGCGTATGGCCGACGCCAGAAGCCGGGTGAGCGGCAGGAGATAGAGGAACGTCGCGGCGGCGATGCTCACGGTGGGCGCGCCTATCGTGGCCAACGGCACCGCGCCGGCGATCGACCAGGGTACCAGCGGCGCGATGACGACGGCGGAGTCCTCCAGGTCGACGGCAAACGCGCCGCGCGCCGCCTCGTCGTCACCGTACAGTCCCGTGCAGAGCTGGTGGGTGAGCATGATCGTCAGGGTCTGGTTGCAGGAGAGCGCCGCGGCACCTGCCGCGACGGCCGTGGTCGTGCCGGTCGCGCCGATGCGGAAGCCCAACGCGTCGATGGCATGCCGCAATCGGGCGAGCATGCGGGTTTCGGCGAAGATGCCCGCGTAGGCGGAGGAGATGCATACGATCGCCGCCACGTTCAGCATGGACACGATGCCACCGCCGTCGAGCAACGCGCCGACGTGTGGATCGACGGCATGGTATCCGGAAACGAGGAGGCACAGCAGTTCCGGCCAGGTCATGCGCTGCACGCCGACGCATACCACCGCGGATACGGCGATGCTTGCCAGCATGGTCAGCCGCACGTCGACACGCAGCAACGCCATGACGACCACGAGGATCGCCGGCGTCACGGTGAGCCAATGCAGGTCGAACGTCTTCGCGAACAATCCGGCGATCGGGACGCCGCCGGAGACCGCCGCCGTCGTTCCGCCTCTGGATATGGAGCCGGCCATGGCGGCCACCGCATAGATGATGCAGCTCAACGCGAACGGCACCGCGCCGGTACGTAGCATGCGCCCGAGGTTGGAGAACAGATTTGTGTGCGTGAGCTGCGCGACGAGCAGCGCACTGGTGGAGACCGGGGAGAACCGGTCCCCCACGTATACGCCGGCGAGCACCGCGCCGCCGAGCATCGCCGGGTGGGCGCCCATCGACAGTCCCAATGACATGCAGATCGTGCCCATGGTCGCGGCGCTGGCGAACGACGAACCGACCAGCATCGACATCGCCGAGCAGAGCAGGAACGTCAGAGGCAACACGGTCACGCCGTGAATCAGGGACGAGGCGTGGGCGACGATGAACGCGATGGTGCCGCTGGCCCGCCACAAGGAGGTCAGCATGCCGATCAGCGCGAACGTCACGAGGATCATTCCGGCGGCGCGGATGCTGCCGGCGGCACGGCGCGTCATCGCGGACAGCTTCCGGCCACGCGCCAACCCGTATCCGACGAACAGCACCATGCCGATCAGCAGCGCGGGGATGATCGACCAGCCTTGCGCGACGCTTACGAACAGCGTTGCGCAGAACGCGAGCATCACGACCGCCTCGGTCATTCCCGCGCCTCCTTTCCCGTCCGATCCGATGCCGACACAGAGTACACCGCGTCACCGTTCGCAGCCGAGCCACGGTCGGATGCTTGACCGCGACCGCATGAGCCGCACCCGTTCCATGGTCACGCGCCGAAGTCGCGGTCGAACTGGGAGTCGCGGGCGGCGACGGTCTCCTCGACGCGGCGCGCGGTCTCCTCGATGACCTGCTCGTAGCCGGTCAACGCGGCGAACGGCATGAACTGGGCCGCGCGTTTGTGCCGCGACATCGGCGGATGCCGTCGCGACACGTGGTGCGGCAGATCGATGATGTCGTCATAGCGGTGCGTCTCATGCAATGCCATGGCGGGTGCCCCCTGACGACATATCCGCCTCCACCCTCAGCCCCGCATACGCGGGACAGCTCCCGCCAGCGGGAGCGAGGAAAAGACTCGACAATCGCCGGGCACCTCCTGTCACGGTCTGGTTTCGCCAGCGGGAGCGGCACAGCTGGTAATCACGCATGATGTCCTCCGATCTGGTTGTTGCGTTCGATGCCGGTGGCGCCGGGTTCCATGTTCATGGCCTTGACGACCGCGTTCTTCCCGAATCGGCGTTTGATCGCCAGCAGCGCGCGGTCCACCGCGTCGCGGTTGGCCGTACCGGCGTCGGATTCCCCGCCGACATCGCCACAGGGCCGGACGGCATCGGATTCCCCGACATCTCCGTCTGCCGCGTCATCCGCATCGAACAGGTCGGGCTGCTCGTAGCGTTTGCCGGCGGCGAGCTCCTCGTCCGTGGCGAGGTCGTCGGCGACGACGGTGAGCCGGCGCACCAGCAGCCGCGAATCCACGATGCGCTCGAACAGCGACGCCATCGCCTCACGGATGCGCGCCGATGAGGACGTGAACTCCCCCAATCCGATCGAACCGGCCGACGGTTTGGGTACCTTGCGACCGTAATGGTCGACCGCCACCGGGCCGTGATAGGACTCGGCGGCGCGTCTCGCCAGACGTTTTGTCTCCGGCGCCTCGCAATCGTCCAGCAGGCCCGCGTCGAGGCTGCCGACGTCGTATCCGACGACGAGCGTGAGCCGGTTCGTGCGCACGCCCTTGCCGACGAGGTCCAACGCGAGCGCATCGGCCATCTCCTTGGCGATGAGCCGCGCGGTGGCCCAGTCGGCCGGTCCGGTGAGCACCTGGCCGATGCTGGTGCTGTGAGCGTCCGGCTCATACGACTTGATGTCGGCGATCGTGCACGGCTCCCACCCCCACGCGTGGTCGATGAGCAGTTCCGCGTTCACGCCGAACATGCGGTAGAGCAGATCCTCGTTGTAGTAGTCGGAGGCGCGCCCCACCGAGCACCGCGCGACGTCGCCCATCGTCATGAGCCCCGCCTTCTCGAGTTTGCGCGCGTACCCGCGCCCGACCCGCCAGAAGTCGGTGAGCGGGCGATGGTCCCACAGCAGGCGGCGGTACGACGCCTCGTCGAGTTCGGCGACGCGCACGCCGTCCGCATCCGCCGGCATATGCTTGGCGACGATGTCCATCGCGACCTTCGCGAGGTACAGGTTCGTGCCGATGCCGGCCGTCGCGGTGATGCCGGTCTCGCCCAGGATGTCGCGCACGATGGTCATGGCCATCTCGTGCGGGGTCATGCCGAGCGCGGCGAGATACGGCGTGGCGTCGATGAAGACCTCGTCGATCGAATACACGTGGATGTGCTCGGGGGCGGCGTATCTGAGGTAGATGCCGTAGATGCTCCCGCTGACGGCGAGGTATCTCGCCATCCGCGGCGGGGCGATGATCATCGACGCCTTGAGCCGCGGCGATTGTTCCAGATCGCGCGCGTCGCACGACTCCCCCATCAGCCGGCGGCCGGGGGCCGCGAGCGCGCGGTCGGCGTTCACGCGACGCAGCCGCTCCTTCGCCTCGAACAGGCGCGGACGGCCGGGCAGCCCGTACGCCTTGAGCGACGGCGACACGGCGAGGCAGATCGTCTTGTCGGTGCGTGTCTCGTCGGCCACGACGAGATTCGTCGTCAACGGGTCGAGGCCACGAGCATGACATTCGACGGACGCATAGAAGGATTTGAGGTCGATGGCGAGGTAGACGCGGCCCCGCCCGGAATCATCGGCCATCGGCATCGCCGTCACCCCCCCATCATCAAACAAATGTTCGAACGCCAGTCGTCCGATGTCATTATCATACCAAACCATCGAACATGCGTTCGATGTACGTGTGTCGCGCCCGCGCGTCCATCCCCGAAACGCCCACATAGCGGGACGGACACGGCCACGACGCGCCGCCATGATGTAGCCGGCGATTGGTAGGGTGAACGGGTAGTGAACTCCATGTCTGACCACGTTTGAAAAGGAGCTTTGGCTTGTCGGCTGAACTCGAAGACATTCATGAGGAATGTGGCATCTTCGGCGTGTGGGGCCATCCCGACGCCGCACGACTCACCTATTTCGGACTGCACGCGCTGCAGCATCGCGGCCAAGAGGGCGCCGGCATCGTCGCGAACGACAACGGCCACCTCACCGGACACCGCGGCCTGGGCCTCCTGACCCAGGTCTTCGGCGACGAACGCGAGATCGAACGCCTCAAGGGCGACCGCGCGATCGGCCACGTCCGCTACGCGACCGCCGGCTCCGGCACGACGGACAACATCCAGCCGTTCATCTTCCGCTTCCACGACGGCGACGTGGCGCTGTGCCACAACGGCAACCTCACCAACTGCCCGTCCCTGCGCCGCAAGCTGGAGGACGAAGGCGCGATCTTCCACTCCAACTCGGACACCGAGGTGCTCATGCACCTCATCCGCCGCTCCATGCAGCGCACCTTCATGGACAAGCTCAAGGAGGCGCTCAACACCGTCCACGGCGGCTTCGCCTACCTGCTCATGACCGAGGACGCGATGATCGGCGCGCTCGACCCGAACGGCTTCCGCCCGCTCTCCCTCGGCAAGATGAAGAACGGCGCCTACGTGCTCGCCTCCGAGACCTGCGCGCTCGACGTGGTCGGCGCCGAACTCGTGCGCAACATCCGCCCGGGCGAGATCGTCGTCGTCAACGAGCACGGCTACCGCATCGTCCAGTACACGAACAACACGCAGCTCGCGATCTGCTCGATGGAGTTCATCTACTTCGCCCGCCCCGACTCCGACATCTACGGCGTGAACGTCCACTCCGCCCGCAAGCGCATGGGCGCGCGTCTCGCCGCCGAATCCGGCGTGGACGCCGACATGGTCATCGGCGTGCCGAACTCCTCGCTGTCCGCCGCGTCCGGTTACGCCGAGGCCGCGGGCCTGCCCAACGAGATGGGCCTGATCAAGAACCAGTACGTGGCCCGCACGTTCATCCAGCCGACGCAGGAGCTGCGCGAACAGGGCGTGCGCATGAAGCTCTCCGCCGTGCGCAGCGTCGTCAAGGGCAAGCGCGTCGTCGTCATCGACGATTCGATCGTGCGCGGCACCACGTCGAAGCGCATCGTGCAGCTGCTCAAGGAGGCCGGCGCGGCCGAAGTGCACATGCGCATCAGCT
Organism: Bifidobacterium sp. LH_419; assembly: GCF_056356955.1. Lineage (NCBI taxonomy): Bacteria > Bacillati > Actinomycetota > Actinomycetes > Bifidobacteriales > Bifidobacteriaceae > Bifidobacterium > Bifidobacterium sp. LH_419. Next base: position 36,700 of record NZ_JBKEVG010000016.1, on the reverse strand, counting down.
CGCCGCCGCTCAAGTACCCGTGCTTCTACGGCATCGACATCTCCACCACGCGCGAGCTGATCGCCGGCCACAAGTCGGTCGAGGAGATCCGCGAGTACATCGGCGCCGACTCGCTCGCCTTCCTGTCGCTCGACGGCCTGGTCGAATCGATCGGCCTCGGCGCGGACGCCCCGTACGGCGGCCTGTGCGTCGCCTACTTCAACGGCGACTACCCGACCGCGCTCGACGACTACGAGGAGGACTTCCTCAAGTCCCTCACCCCCGAGGACCGCGTGCGCCTGCCCGAATTCGCGCTGTACAAGAGCAAGTACATCGGCAACGAGTACACCGTGCAGCCCGAGGACCGTCCGCAGGACAACGCCTGACAAACGTCCGACAGTAAAACAAGCCCCAACCCCATCAGCCCCAAGAAAGGCCCAACCCCAATGCCCAAAGCATATGAGAACGCCGGCGTGAGCGTCGAAGCCGGCTACGAAGTCGTCAAGCGCATCAAGTCGCACGTCGCCCGCACGAACCGCCCCGGCGTGGTCGGCGGCATCGGCGGCTTCGGCGGCCTGTTCGACCTCGCCTCCCTCGGCTACAAGGAGCCGGTGCTCATCTCCGGCACCGACGGCGTGGGCACCAAGCTCGTCGTCGCCAAGATGGTCGGCAAGCACGACACCATCGGCGTCGACTGCGTCGCCATGTGCGTCAACGACATCGCCGCCCAGGGCGCCGAACCGCTGTTCTTCCTCGACTACATCGCCTGCGGCAAGAACGATCCGGCCCTGCTCGAGCAGGTCGTCGCCGGTGTGGCCGACGGCTGCGTGCAGGCCGGGAGCGGCCTGATCGGCGGCGAGACCGCCGAGATGCCCGGCATGTACGACGAGGACGAGTACGATCTCGCCGGCTTCGCGGTCGGCGTGGCCGAGAAGTCGAAGATCGTCGACGGCTCCGGCATCGCCAAGGGCGACGTGCTCATCGGCCTGCCGTCCACCGGCATCCACTCCAACGGCTTCTCCCTCGTGCGCAAGGCCCTGTTCGAGCAGGCCGGCTACACCGTCGACACCGAGCTGGACGAGCTCGGCGGCGCGAAGCTCGGCGACGTGCTCCTCACCCCCACCAAGATCTACGTGAAGGCCCTCAAGCCCCTGTTCGAGGCTGGCGTCGTCAAGGGCGTCGCGCACATCACCGGCGGCGGCTTCATCGAGAACGTGCCGCGCATGATTCCCGACGGCCTCGCCGCCGAGATCAAGCTCGGCTCCTGGCCCGTGCTGCCGATCTTCGACGTGCTGGAGAAGGCCGGCGAAATCGACCACATGGAGATGTACAACATCTTCAACATGGGCATCGGCATGGTGCTCGCCGTCCCCGCCGAGCGCGCCGACGAGACCATCAAGCTGCTCGAGGCCAACGGCGAGGCCGGCTACCGCATCGGCGAGATCGTCGAGGACGCCGACGGCACGCAGATCGCGCTCAAGTAACATTCACGCTTCATGAAGCCCCCGCCAGCGGGGGCTTTGGATTGAAAGGACAACACGCAATGGGTCAGAAGGTTCTGGTCATCGGTTCCGGCGCGCGCGAGCACGCCATCGCCCACGCGCTCCGGCGCGGCGGCAGCGTCGAGGAGGTGACCGTCGCCCCCGGCAACCCCGGCATGGAGCTCGACGGCATCCGCACCTCCCACATCGACGAGTCGAACCACGCGGCGCTCATCGACTTCATGAAGGACAACGACTACGACTGGGTGTTCGTCGGCCCCGAAGTGCCGCTCATCGACGGTCTCGTCGACGACTTCGCCGCCGCCGGCCTCAAGGCGTTCGGCCCGAACAAGGCCGCCGCCCAGATCGAAGGCTCCAAGGACTTCGCCAAGCAGCTCATGGAACGCCACGGCATCCCCACCGCCAAGTACGCGACCTTCGACACGCTCGAACCGGCCGTCGCCTACGTGCGCGAGCACGGCGCGCCGATCGTCGTCAAGGCCGACGGACTGGCCGCCGGCAAGGGCGTCACCGTCGCCATGGACGTCGAGACCGCCATCGCCGCGCTCGACGACATCTTCATCGATCATCGTTTCGGCAACGCGGGCGCCAAGGTCGTCATCGAGGACTTCCTCGAAGGCCAGGAGTTCTCCCTGATGAGCTTCGTCAACGGCACCGAGTTCTGGCCGATGCCAATCTCCCAGGACCACAAGCGCGCCTACGACGGCGACAAGGGCCCGAACACGGGCGGCATGGGCGCCTACAGCCCCGTGCCGCAGATTCCGCAGACCGTCGTCGACGAAGCCATCGAGACGATCGTGCGCCCCACCGTGCAGGCCATGGCCGACGAGGGCACGCCGTTCACCGGCATCCTCTACGCTGGCCTCATCGCCACCGCCGACGGTCCCAAGGTCATCGAATTCAACGCCCGCTTCGGCGACCCCGAAACCGAAGTCGTCCTCCCGAAGCTCACCTCCGACCTGGCCGCCGGCATCAGCGCGATCCTCGACGGCGAGACCCCCGAGTTCACCTGGGACGACGACCGGGTCACCCTCGGCGTCGTCCTCGCCTCCGACGGCTACCCGACCAACGTCGTCAAGGGCGCGAAGATCCCCACCATCCCCGTCGACGAGGACTCCCACGTCTACTACGCCGGCGTCGCCAAGGACGAGAACGGCGAGCTCGTCGCCTCCTCCGGCCGCGTCCTCTTCGTCGAAACCTCCGCGCCCACCATCAAGGACGCGCAGGACAAGGTGTACGCGGTCATCGACGCGCTGCCCACCGAAGGCATGTTCTATCGTCACGACATCGGCTTCAAAGCCCTGAACGCGTGACGATGGTGTGTTAGCGGCGTTGCGGAACATTCGACGTACCTTCGTACGCCTTCATGTTCCGCGCCTTGCTACCACACGCATCGTCCCACGTTCAGTCCGGATAGACGTATCTCCGTAAAAAACGCCGCTGAGTAGTACTCAGCGGCGTTTTTTACGAAGACGATCCAATCAATCAGCTCAATCGTCGCAACACATCGATGACGCCTCGCGTCATCGCGTCGAACGGCGGATAGACCAGACGCAGCGTGTCCGGATGCTGCGGCTTCACCGTCACCGTCTTGACGTGGCTGAACGTGTCGAACCCGGCCTTGCCATGGTAGGCGCCCATGCCGGACGCGCCCACGCCGCCGAACGGCAGGCGCGCGGACAGAAGATGCCCCAGCGGCAGGCCGAATCCCAACGCGCCGGACGAAGTACGCCGCTCGAAGGCGAGCCGCGTCGCACGATCCCGTGAGAACACGTACGCGGCGAGCGGACGCGGACGGGCGTTCACGAACCGGATCGCCGCATCCGCGTCACGCACGACCAGGACCGGCAGAATCGGACCGAAAATCTCCTCGCGCATCACCGGCACGTCCGGCGACGTGCCGAACAGCACGGTGGGCGCGACGTACCGCGCCTCACGGTCGACCACGCCGCCGCACACCACGCGTCCAGCCGCGTCCGGCGCGGGTCCGCCGCCGGACGAGCCGAGACGGCGGCCCACCATATCCGAAACGGCGCCGAACACGGACGCCACCCTAATCAACGGCGACGTCGGACGCGCCGGACCTGCCGGAGCGGCGGCCGACGCGGCGGCCGCGGGCAACAGCCCGCGCAGCCGCTCGACGTGATGCACGTTGACGATGCGCCCATAGTCGGGCGAACGGCGCGGGTCGTCCCCGTAGAGCTCGCGGATGGCGACGGCTATCCGCTCCGCCAGCGCCTCCGCCACGTCCGGCGTGGCGAGCACATAGTCGGGGGCCACACAGGTCTGTCCGGCGTTCGTGAACCGCCCCCACGCGATGCGCCGCGCCGTCACGGCGAGATCGGCCGTGCCGTCGACGAAGACCGGCGATTTGCCGCCGAGTTCCAACGTGACCGGCGTCAGGTGCTCAGCCGCGGCCCGCATGACGATCCGGCCGACGCGTTCGCCGCCCGTGTAGAACACGTGGTCGAACGGATGCGCGAGCAATGCGCCGGTCTCCCCCGCCCCGCCTTCGACCACGGCGACCGCGTCCGGGTCGAGGTAGCGTGGGATCAGGCGCGCGAGCAGCGCCGACGCGCGCGGCGCGAGTTCGGACGGTTTGACGCAGACCGCATTGCCGGCGGCGAGCGCGTCGGCCAACGGTCCGAGCGTGAGCAGCACCGGATAGTTCCATGGCGCGATGACGAGCACGACGCCTTTCGGTTCGGCGACGGTCCAGCCGGCCGCGGGCTGCAACGCCAACGGCATCACGACCGGTCTGCGGCGCGTCCATACGCCGATCCGGTCGCGTACGAACCGGGCTTCGGCGGCGACGAGATCGAGTTCGGTGAGCATCGTCTCGGCCGCCGGCTTGCCGAGGTCGGCGCGGACCGCTTCGGCGAAATCGTCGCGATGCTCGCGCAGCATGCGGCGCAGCGCGTCGAGCTGCGCGCGCCGCCATGCGTGCGGGCGTGTGCGGCCGGAATCGTAGGAGGCTGTGAGCCGTGCGAACGTCGCGTCGATGGCGTTGTCGATGTCATCGGTCATGGAGGCCTCCTTACGGCAGCGTGAGGAAATCCGTGTCCTTGAGATAGTTGTGGCCGTCGGTGATGTCGTACTGGATGAGCTTGTAGTCCTCCAGCAGCTGCTTCGTCTCCTCGTCGAAGTCGCTTGCGGCCATCGGCTTGCCCGCGTTGTCGAGGTAGATCGCCTGGCCTTCGGGGATACGGTCCCAGCCTTGGATCTTGTTGACGACTGGCGGCTCCATGGCGGAGACGTGCTGGTGCATGAGCGTGAGGAACGCGAGGTACGGCGACACCTTGGCGTCCATGTGTTCGGCGGCCTGCGCGACGAAGAAGTTCGGCGACGAGTAGTCGGCGTTGTCGATCTTCACGCCCTGCGTGCTGGAGGCCTTGTTCGACCAGATGAAGTAGTCGGTCAGGTGGAGGGCGAGCGAGTTGTCGTCGTCCTCGCTGGCGGACGAGTAGATGCCGGGCAGATGGTCGCCGTAGAAGACCACGGTGACCGGCTTGTCGATCGCGTCGAGCTGGTCGAGGAAGTCGGCGGTCGCCTCGTCGGTGATCGCCTGGCCCTTCTGGTAGGTCTCGATGGATTCCTGCTCGTCCTTGCCGAGCGGCGTGCCGGTGGTGGATTCGGCGGTGAAGTCGTTGTCCTTGTACCACTCGTGGTAGGGCATGTGGTTCTGCATGGTGATGACCTGCAGGAACTGGTTGGACTTGGTCTTCCTCACCTCCTCCAGCGTGCTCTGGTACGTGGCGGCGTCGGAGACGTAGGGACTGTCGTCGATCCGGTCCTGGTGGGAGATGACGTCCGGGCCGGTGAGCGTGTAGAAGTGGGAGAAGCCGAACTTCTTGTAGTTGGTGGCGCGCGAGTACATGGAGGATTCGTACGGGTGCAGGCCGATCGAGTTCTTCGGCGCGCCCCACATCTGGTTGATCGTGGGCGTCCAGTGCTCGCCGGGGACGAGCTGCTGGTAGGGGCTCGTCAGCGACGAGTCGAAGTTCGCCATCGACAGGCCGGTGAGCCCCATGTATTCGAGGTTCGCGGTGCCGCCGCCGTAGCCGGAGGAGAGCATGAGGCCGGAGGTGGTGTTCTCCTTGATCGAGCGGATGTTCGGCATCGAATCCTTGTTGACCTTGAGTCCGGGCACGCGCGACGTGTCGGAGAAGGATTCGGACAGCACGTAGATGACGGTCGAGTCGGTGAGGTTGTTGCTACGCGTGGCGTTGATCTTCGCGGCGGCCTTCCGGTAGCGTTGGGCGACCTGCTGCATCGTCTCCTCGGAGTATTCGGACGGCTTGTCCATCACCTTGGGGTTGACCTGGCGCATGAACGCGACGAGCGGGCCGTTGCGCTGCGCGTCGTACACGGAATCCCACATGGACGGCTTGTCTCCCATCACGGTGGCGAGGTTCTTCGCCCAGCTGCCGACGGTGCTCACCTGCATCGCGTACAGGCCGAAGAACAGGCCGGGCACGAGCACGAGCAGCAGACGCGCGACGGCGTCCGCCGACCTGGCCTGACGTCCGGTGCCACGGAACAGCCTGCCGTGACGCGCGTCGATGTGGTTGAGCGCGACGAACACGGCGGCGAACACGGCGAACACGGCGATGGCGGCGAGGATCACCCAGTGCGCGCCGGCGGGCATGAAGCCCATGAGATTGCCGGCGTCCGCCTTGAGGAAGTTCAGGTCGGAGGGCAGCACGGCCTCGTAGCGGATCGAGATCTTGAAATGCTCGATGACGGCGACGACGATCGCCGCGGCCACCAGCACCGGCGTGGCGATCCAGAACCGGTTGAAGATCATGAGCAGCGCGAGGTAGAGCACGCCGACGAGCAGGATGTTGAGCAGGAACACGAAGTTGGGTTCCCGGGCGTTGAACATCTTGCCGACGAAATCCCAGCCGACCTCGGGGCTGGACAGGGTCACGCGCGAGGAGGCGCCGAGGCTGACGCCGACCTCGAGGATTGCGACCGCGGCGACGTCGAAGACGAGGAACAGCACGGCGTACAGCCAGCCGGGGAACGGCCGAGGCTCGGGCAGCCCGCGACGCGGCCGTCGGCCCGTCCCGCTGGTCGCGTCCCGCGCGGCGTCGCGTCCGGTCTTGGCATGCGATTCCTGATTCATACTGCTTGACTCACCCATACGCTCGGTTCCGTGTGACATACAACCGTTCATTGTCGCCGTCGAACCTTGGAAAGACCAGAGCCGCGACGGTTTCCTCACGTTTTCCAACCATTCACCTTATCGCAAAGGGTGCCTCGGATTCGATCCGCGGCACCCTTCGTTCCCCTCCTGCGTGGATTGCGCCGTTACTTCGCGGCGGAGGCGAAATCGCCGACGAGCGCGCCCATCCAGTCGAGCAGGTCGTCGTACTGCGACGGCATCTGTTCGGTGAGCTCGACGGTCGGCACGTTACCCTCCTTGGCGGCGGAGACGATCTGCTTGGTGGTGGAGTTCTCCTCCTGCGTGTTGAGGACGAGCAGGTCGATGCCGCCGCCCGTCAGGGCCTTGCGGAACTCGGTGATGTCGCCGGGAGTCGGCTCGCTCTCGTTGGCGGAGGCCTGCTTGTAGCCCTTCGGCGTGGCGTCGGTCATGCCGAGGTCGTCGGCGAGGTACCAGGCGACGGATTCGGTGGCGGCGTACGGCAGCCCCTTGGTCGTGGCGGAGGTCTCCTCGATCTTCGATTCGAGCCGGTCCTCCTTGGCATGCCAGTCCTTGTTGAGCTTGGCGTAGTCGTCCTTATGGGCCGGGTCGGCCTGCTGGTAGGCCTTGGTGATCGCATCGGCGGCGGCGGAGCGCACCTTGGCGGAGAACCACACGTGCGGGTTGCCGCCCTGCTTGACGCCGCCCGCTTCGGCGGCGTCGACGAGCGTGGCCTTGGTGGATTCGACGGCCTTGGTCGCCCACGCGTCGTAGTCGGCGCCGTTGACGACGGCGACCTTCGCCGAACCGATCTTCGCGACGTCCTGCGCAGTGGGCTCGTAGTCGTGCGCCTCCACGTTGGTCTTCGTCATGATCGCGGTGACGGCGACGTGGTCGCCGCCGAGGTCGCGGGCGACGGAACCCCACTGGTTGATGGACGCGACGACCGAGACCTTGCCATTGGATGACGAGGCCCCGGAAGCGGAGTCGCCGTTGGACGACGAACCGCAGGCGGCGAACGAGCCGAGCGCCACGATCGCGGTGACGGCGGCCAGTCCGCGCATGGCGGCGTTCCTGATGGTGGTCGGAATGGACATGATGGATGCTTCCTCTCTACGCGGCCGACGTCCGGCCGCTCCATATGACGCATCACACCATAACACATATTGAGAACTATTATCATTAGCATTACAGCGGCGTGTCGCATGCGGGAACGGATTGCGAGACGACACGCGAGCATACGAAAAGGGCCGTTCCCATCGGCATCATGATTCGCTGCTGACGGGAACGGCCCTTCCCTCCACAGGACGGCGACGCGCCCTTCCGTAACGCTCAGACGGCCGTCTTCTCCCGTTTCTCCCGGCATTCCGGGCACAAACCGAAGACCTCGAGCGTGTGGCTTTCGACGGTGAACCCGTGTCTGGCGGCCACGCCGCGCAACCACGCCTCGTCCGGCGGCTCGATCTCGACCGTGCGGCCGCAGCGCTTGCACACCAGATGATGGTGGTGCGCGTCGTCGCCGCACAGGCGGAACAGCTGCTGGCCGTCCAGCCTAATCGTATCGGCCGCGCCCGAGTCGGCGAGCGCGTTCAGCTGCCGGTACACGGTGGCCAGTCCGATGCGCGAGCCCTCGTCCTGCATGCGCCGATGCAGGTCCTGCGCGGAGATGAACTCGTCACAGCCGGCGAGCGCCGCGTGGATCGCGTCCTTCTGCTTGGTCTGTCGTTCGATGTGTTCGACCATGGACGCGGCTCACGCCTTCGCTTCGGCGGAACCGGACGCGCCCGAGCCGGCGGGCGGCACGGGCCGCACGAACGGCCGTGCGTACGGCTTGAGATCGTCCCAGCAGCCGGTCGCCTCGAGCTCGTCCACGGTGCGCGCGGTGTCGTCGGTGAGCACGGTGATGTGGCCCATCTTGCGGTTGTGGCGCAGCTGCGCCTTGCCGTAGTCGTGCACGTTCCATTCAGGGTGCGTGGCGATCTGCGCGCGCGTGGGCAGCACGTGCTGGCCGAGCACGTTGACCATGACGGCGGGGCTGAGCAGCTTCGGCTGGACGAGCGGCCAGCCGGCGATGCCGCGGATGTGCGCGTCGAACTGGTCGATGGAGCACGCCTCGATCGTGTAGTGGCCGGAGTTGTGCGGGCGCGGCGCGAGCTCGTTGACGATCACGCGGTCGTCCTTGGTGACGAACAGCTCGATGGCGAGCGTGCCGGCCAGCTCGAAGCCCTTGGCGAGCGCGAGCGCCATCTCGTGCGCGGCCTGCACGATCGAGGGGTCGACCTCGGCGGGGGCGATCGTCATGTGGAGGATGTTGTTGCGGTGGTCGTTGCGCACGATCGGGAACGTCACGTAGTCCTTGCCGTTGCCGGACACGAGGATGGACGCCTCGAACGCGAAGTCGACGAAACCTTCGAGGATGGACGGGGGGAAGCCGCCGCCGCGGTCGCCGCGGGCGCGGATCTTCTCCAGGTCCATGTCGTTCCTCAGCACATGCTGGCCGTGGCCGTCATAGCCGCCGGAACGGGTCTTCAACACGCACGGGTAATGCAGGTCGTCGATGGCGGCCTCGAGCTCGTCGAAGTCGTTGACCTCGCGCCACGGGGCGGTCTCGATGCCGTGCTTGTTGATGAACGTCTTCTCGTTGATGCGGTCCTGGGTGACGCGCAGCAGGTCGGTGCCCTGCGGGGCGGCGACCAGGTGGCGCACCTCGTCGATCGAATCGGCGTCCACGTTCTCGAACTCGTAGGTGAGCACGTCGGACTTCTCCGCCAGATCATGGATGGCGGTCTTGTCGTCGTACTCGCCGACGACCTGGAAGTCGGCGACCTGCGCGGTCGGGCAGTCGGGGGTCGGGTCGAGCACGCCGATGCGGAAGCCCATGTACTTGGCGCTCAGGGCCATCATGCGGCCGAGCTGGCCGCCGCCGATGATGCCGATGGTCGCGCCCGGCTGCAGCATCTGCGTGGCGCCGTGGGTTTCCTCAAACAAGCTGGGCATTGGATTCCGCCACCTTCTCCTTCAGCGACTCACGGTAGGCCTGGAGCTTGTCGGCCAGGTCGGGCTCGAACGCGGAGAGCATCTGCACGGCGAGCAGGCCGGCGTTGGTGGCGCCGGAGTTGCCGACGGCGGTGGTGGCGACGGGGATGCCGCCGGGCATCTGCACGATGGAGAGCAGCGAATCCCAGCCGGACAGGGCGTGGGAGCGCACGGGCACGCCGATGACGGGCAGCGTGGTCTGCGCGGCGATCATGCCGGGCAGGTGGGCGGCGCCGCCGGCGCCGGCGATGATGACCTTGAGTCCGTTGGCGCGCGCGTTGTGCGCGAAGTCGGCCATGAGCTCCGGGGTGCGGTGGGCCGAGATCACCTGCTTGTGATAGGCCACGCCGAACTGGTCGAGGATGTCGCAGGCGCGCTTCATGGTCTCCCAGTCGCTGGACGATCCCATGACGACCGCCACTTCGGGCTTGCTGTCCGTCATTATCATTACCTCCACGTTATTGAGAATGTGGTTTCACTGTACTCCCCCGCCACCCCGGAAACATGGAGACTCACACGGTGATGGCGACCTTGCCGAACACGTCGCCGCCGATCAGACGGCGGAACGCGTCCGGCGCGGCGTCGAGTCCGGCGAACGTCGAGTCGATCACGGGATGGATGCCGGCGTGCTCGACGAAGCGCAGCAGGCGCGCGAAGTCGTCGCGCGAGCCCATCGTGTTGCCCTGCACGCGGATGTCCTGGAAGAAGACGCGCGTGAGCTCCGCGCCCGGCTGGTCGCCGGTGGTCGCGCCGCACACGGCGATCGTGCCGCCGGGGCGCACGGACTTGACGGAATGGGACCATGTGGCCGCGCCCACCGATTCGATGACGGCGTCGACCTTGCGCGGCAGGCGCGCGCCCGTCTCGAACGCGGCGTCCGCGCCGAACGCCAGCGCGCGTTCGCGCTTGGCCTCGGAACGCGACGTGACGAACACCTCCAGCCCGGCCGCGTGGGCGAGCTGGATCGCCGCGGTGGACACGCCGCCGCCCGCGCCCTGCACGAGGATCGCGTCGCCGGGCTTGACGTTCGCGGACGTGAACACGAGCGAGTAGGCGGTGAGCCAGCTGGTGCCGAGCGCCGCCGCCTCGGCGAGGCTCAGGTTCGCCGGCTTCGCGAACACGTTCGCGGCCGGCACCTGCGTCTTCTCGGCCATCGTGCCCGGGTATTTCTCGGACAGGATCGTGCGGCGCTCCCCCGGCGCGACGCCGGCGCCGTCGGTGCCGACGAACGTGTAGAGCACGACCTCGCTTCCCGCCTTGAGCCCGCCGCGGCCCGGCACGTCGTCGTCGAGGATCCCGGCCGCGTCGGTGCCGAGGATCATCGGCGTCTGTTCGGCGCGCAGTCCCACGCCGCGAAGGCTCCACACGTCATGGTGGTTGACGGTCACGGCCTTCACGGACACGGTGGACCAGAACGGTTTCGGCTCCGGTCCGGGAAGCTCGCCCACGGCGAGCGCGGCGAGTGGATCGGCATTGTCGACGCGGGAAGCGTATACGGCCTTCATCGGCGTTCCTTTCGTCATGCGGCGTTCCGCGACGCCGCGCGCGGGGCGGCGTCGTTCCGCCATCATTGTCGCACGGACACGCGCCGATTCGCGGATGACGCCGGGCGATTTACGGAGATGTTGGGAGTATCGCCGCGTGGCGTATGACCGCTGGCGGCGGGAGCGTCTAGGCTTGCGGTCGGCAGAGGACACCATCGGGAGGAGCGAGACGCATATGACGAACGGCATTCTGGAACGGATTTCGGGTCCCGCCGACGTCAAGGCGCTCTCCCGCGCCGAACTGCACGGGCTGTGCCGCGAGATCCGGTCCACGCTGCTCGCCTACGGCCACGCGCACGGCGGCCACATCGGATCGAACCTCGGCATGGTGGAAGCGACGGTCGCGCTGCACCGCGTGTTCGACTCGCCGCACGACCGCATCGTGTTCGACGTGTCGCACCAGAGCTACGTGCACAAGATGCTCACCGGCCGCGCCGCCGCATATCTCGATCCGGCGCGCTTCGACGAGGTGACCGGCTTCACGAACCCCGCGGAGAGCGAGCACGACCAGTTCACGCTCGGCCACACGGGCACGTCGATCTCGCTCGCCTGCGGTCTCGCGAAGACGCGCGACATGGCGCTCGCCGCCTCCGATGGCGCCGACGACGCGGGCATCGGCGCCGTGGTCGCGGTGATCGGCGACGGCTCCCTGAGCTCGGGCATCGCGTTCGAGGGATTGAACAACGCGGCCGAGCAGGGCGGCAACCTCATCATCGTGCTGAACGACAACGAGATGTCGATCGCCGGCGACTTCGGCGGCATGTACGGCCCTCTGGCGCGGCTGCGCGAGTCGAACGGCGCCGCGCAGCCGAACCTGTTCGAGGCGTTCGGCCTCGGCTACCGGTATGTGGCGCGCGGCAACGACGTCGACGCGCTCGTCGAGGCGTTCGAGGCGGTCAAGGGCACCGACCGTCCGGTCGTCGTGCACATCCATACGCTGAAAGGCGCCGGTTTCGCGGGCGGCGACGTCGCGGCCGTGGGCGCGGACGGCGCGGGTACGACCGCGGCCGACGCCGTCGACGCGAACGACACCGGCGTCAACGCGACCGGCAACGTCGCGCACGCCGAGCCGTGGCGTTCCGACCACTGCGACCTGCCGGACTCCGCGCCGCACGAGGGCCAATGCGAGGCGTCGCACTGGCAGACGCCGGACAAGGCGCTGGGACGCCCCGACGACCCACGCAAGCATTACGGCAAACTCGCGATGGCCGCGCTGGAACGCCGCTTCCCCGACGAGCCGGGACTCGTCGTGATCTCGCCGGCGACGCCCGGCTCGAACGGCATCACGCACGAGTTCCGCGAGCGCGCGGGCGCGCATTACGTGGACACGGGCATCACCGAGGCGCATGCGGTCACGTTCGCGGCCGGCATCGCGAAGGCGGGCGGCACGCCGGTGGTGGCGACGACCGCGTCGTTCTTCCAGCGCGCCTACGACCAGTTCTTCCAGGAGATGAGCCTCAACCGTTCGCGAGTGACGGTCCTCGACTTCCTCGGCGGCCTGTCCGGTTCGGACAACACACATTCCGGCGCGTACGACGTCGCGATGTTCGCGAACATCCCGGGAGTCACGATGCTCGCGCCGACCTCGACGCGCGACTATCTCGACGATCTCGCGTGGGCGACGTCGCCGGCGGGCGCGGCCGGTGCGCCGGACGGTCCGGTGGTGATCCGCGTGCCCGGTCAGGCGATTCTCGACCGCGAACGCGCGCTGGGACGCGAGTCGTCGCCCGAGGCGGTGCTGCGCGGGGAGTTCGATTACGGCGGACACCCCCTCAGCCGTCCTGCGGACGGCAGCTCCCCCTCCAGGGGGCGCGGGGACGCGAAGGCGGCGGACATGCTCGCGTACCGCGTGGATCATGCGGGTGCCGATGTGGCGGTGATCGCGCTCGGCAACACGCATCCGCTGGGCGAGCGGGTCGTCGAGGCGCTGTCCGCGCCGACGACGGACACCGATGACGCGACCGGCGAGACCGGCGAGACCGGCGCGACCGGCGCGGATACCAGCCGCTCCCCCATCGACGCGACCCTCATCGACCCGCGGCAGTGCACGACGCTCGACGTCGCCGCGCTCGAGGCGCTACGCGACGGGCATCGCCTCGTCGTCACGCTGGAGGACGGACAGCTGGAAGGCGGCTGGGGCGAGAAGGTGACCGCGTACTACGCGAACCACGGAACCGCCGGCGCGGGCGCCGGTGCTGGAACCGGTGCCGGCATGCGCGTGCTCAACTTCGGCGCTGCGAAGGAGTTCACCGACCGCGTGCCGCTGACGGAACTCAACGAGCGCTACGGGCTCACCGTGGAGACGATCACGCGCCGCATCCGCGAGACGCTCGGCCGCTGACCGGCGGCCTCCCGGTCGGCCGGCGGCCTCGCCACGACGGCCAGCCGGCCCCGCGCTAGCCGTCGTTCCTGATGGCGTCGAGCGCGGGAATCCTCACCGCGCGGTTGGCGGGCTGGAAGCCCGAAACGACGCCGATCGCGCAGGAGAACGCCAACGCGAACAGGTACAGCCACCACGGGATCACGGAGACGCGGCTCACGTCCTCGCCGCCGACGATCGCGTTCCATATGGTCGTGCCGTTCACGCCGCCCAACGCGATCAGGTTGATGACGAGCGAGACGAGGGCGCTCACCACGCAGCCGATCAGGCCGCCGAGCAGACCGATGAATCCCGCCTCCCCCAGGAACATGACGCGGATGTCGCGCACGTAGCAGCCGAGCGCCTTCATGATGCCGATCTCGCGCGTGCGTTCGGTGACGGACATGATCATCGTGTTGGTGATGCCGATGGCGGCGACGAGCAGCGAGACCGCGCCGATGCCGCCGAGCACCAGCTGGATGGCGCGCGACTGCTCCTCGAGGCTCTTGCGCGTCTGTTCGCTCGAGTTTGTGCCGAAGCCCATGTCGCGGATCTGCTGCTCCACGTCGGAGACCTGCGAGATGTCGGAGACCTTGACGAGCGCCGAACCGTAGGTCGTGGTCTTCGCCGCGGTCCTGTCGGCCTTCGCGATCATCGCCTTGAGCTGGTCCAGGTCCATGAGCAGGCCGTTGGAGGTGGACTGTCCCTTGTTGTAGTCCTCCTTGAGCGTGCCGGTCACCTTGAGCTTGAACACGTTCGGCGCGGTGGATGCGGCGGTGCCGGAGCCGCCGTCCGAAGTCCCCGTAGCGCCGGTCGTGCCGGTCGCGGCCGTGGCGCCGCCCGATTCCTCGTCGCCGATGGTGAGCGTGATCCGCGTGGTCATCGGGTCGAAGAACGCGCCCTTCGCCTGGTCCGCGGGCACGGCGGCGCAGTTGCCCATGTCGTCGCATTCCATGACGGTGCCGTCGCCCATGTCGTACGGCTGCTGCCGGTAGTTCTGCCCCTCGGGACGGTACTTGTCCATGAACTGGTAGGCGAAGTACTGCCCGGCAAGCACCTCGCCGTCCTTCACCGGCTTCGTACCGTCCGCAATCTCGAATCCGAGGACGTCGAGCTGGCTCAGATCCACGGCCTCGATGGTCCCGTAGTCGGCGGTGTACCGCCCGTTGTCGGCGGTGATCCGCACCGGGGCGTCGAGCGTCATCTGCGCGCTCGCGCCGACGACGCCGGGAATCCGCTTCATGTCGTCGATGGTCGCGTCGTCGAGTTTCGCGGACGTGCCCGAACCCGAACCGGAGGAGGACGCGCCGCCCATCGTCATCATGCCGGAGGCGGAGCCCTGCGCGTACACGTTGATGATGGTCAGGTCGCCCATCTGTCTGAGCATCGCACGGTTCTGCTCGGTCAGTCCCGCACCGAGCGAGACCATGATGACGATCGAGCAGCATCCGACGACCACGCCCAGCACGGTGAGAATCGTGCGCGACTTGCGGCGCAGCAGGTTCTGCCCGCACAATCGCAGGATGTCCGCGAATCTCATGCGCGCCCTTTCGCGTCGGAGGCCGAGGCGCCGCCGATCGTACCGGCGCCGGCGATCACCTGCGTGGCGACCGCGTCGGAGGCCGGTGCCGTCGCGGACGCCGGGACCGCCGCCGTGCCCGGAGACACGGTAGCCGGCCTGCCCCAGTCATCCCAATCCTCGTCGTCCTGGGCGTCGGCCTTCGCCTTGCGCTTCCTGCGCCGGCGACGCACGACGAGCGCGACGACCACGACGACCACCAGCACGATGCCGACCGCAACGAGCGCCACCGCCCACCACGGTACGGCGGGCTGCGGCTCCTCCACCGTCGCGCCCATGTCGTCGGACGTCGGCGCCGGCTCGGCCGCCTCGATCGTGACCGGGAACTCCTTCGACTGCGCATGACCGTCGGAATCCTCGTAGGCAACATGCAGCTTCGCCTCGATCGCACCGGACTGCGTCGGTGTGAACGCGAAACCGATCGAACCGTTCGCGCCGGACGCGACGTTGCCCACGTACTGCGTCTTGACGGTCGTCTCGAGTCCGTCGCCCTCGATCGACGCCTCCACGTTGGCGATGTCGCCCTTGCCTTTGTTCACATAGTCCATCGTGATCGTCGTCTCCGCGCCGACGGTCACGCCCTCGGGCACGACCGGATCGTTGAGCTGGAAGCGGTCCGGCTGCGAGACCGGCACGGAGATGCGGATGTCGGACGTGTTCGACGAGCGCGCGTCGTTGTCGACGTACTCGTACCGGAAGCTCACATTCACCGGTTGGGCGCCGCTCTTCGCGCTCTGCAGCGCCTGCATCGGCACGCTCTGCGTGAGCGACCAGCCGGCGTACAGCGTGTCGAAGTAGAACGTGTTCGTGCCGCCGGAGATGGCGAAGTTCTCGCCGCCGTCCACGGTGACGACCATGTTGCCGACCGCCACGCGGCCCATGTTCTGGAACGTGAACGTGAGGGTGAAGTCGCTGCCGACCGCCACCGACCCGTCGCCGTACGTGAAGTTCGTGATGATGATGTTCGGCACCGGACCGGAGATCGGCGCGGGGGCCGCCGTGGACGAGCCCTGGTCGGCCGTGGTCGCGGCGTCGTCGGCGAAGGCGGCCGGCGGCGTGGCCGCGACGGCGACGGTGCAGACGAGCGCCAGCGTGGCGAGCAGCACCGTGAACGCGGTGAGGGCGCGGTGGATGGATGGGGTCATCGTGGGTCTCCTTGGCTCGGGATGTCGGTCGTATGGTCGATGACGCGATCGTCGATGATACGTCCGTCGAGCAGCGTGACGACGCGGTCCGCGTAGGCGGCCATGTTGTCGTCGTGCGTGACGAGCACGATCGTCTGGTCGAGGGCGCGCGCGAAGGAGACGATCATCTCCATCACGTCGATCTTGGTTCTGGAATCGAGATTGCCGGTCGGCTCGTCGGCGAACACGACCTGAGGCCTGGCGACGAACGCGCGGGCGATGCCGACGCGCTGCTGCTGTCCGCCGGACATCTGCGTCGGATAGTGGTTCAGCCTCCTGCCGAGGCCGACGCGCCTCAGCATGGCACGCGCCGCCCGTTCGCGCTCCTGTTTCGGCACGCCGCGGAACATGAGCGGCATCGCGACGTTCTCCACGGCGGTGAGATTCGGCAGCAGGTTGTACGACTGGAACACGAATCCGAGATGACGCTGGCGAAACGCGGCGAGCTCGCGCTCGTCGAGACGAGAGATGACGGTGCCGCCGATGCGCACGCCGCCGCGGGTCGGCTTCTCCATGCCGGCGAGCTGGTTGAGCAGCGTGGATTTGCCGGATCCGGATTCGCCGTAGATGCAGCAGATCTGGCCGCGCGGGACGACCAGGTCGATGCCGGCGAGCGCGACCACGGTCTCGTCGTCGGCGGGATACTCCTTGCGCAGGTCGCGCACTTCAATCATCGGAGGCGCGTGGGATTCCCGCGGTTCGCGTGATTGCTGCGGTCCATGTAATCGTTGCGGTCCGCGTGATATCGGCGATCCGTGCGGCTCCTCTGGCTTCGGCATGGTCGCGGCCCTCTTCCACTCCTGCGGGACGTGCGCGCATCGGTCGCATGCGTCTGTATCCCGTTTTTCGTTCGTCGTCCTTGACGGACTTCCTTCCTTGGTCCGGCCGTCGGGCCGTTTCCAGGGCCAGTGTATAGCTGCCGGTCCGTCGCCGCATCCCCTAGGGGTGTTCCCCGATGGGCGTGCAGGCGCGTGTGCCGTCCCATGCGCCACTTCCATGCGCCGTTCCACCCCAGCCGCTATAGTGTGACGGGTTTGGCCCCGTAGCTCAGCTGGATAGAGCAACTGACTTCTAATCTGTAGGTCGCCGGTTCGAGCCCGGCCGGGGTCACCGGAGACCCCTTGGAATTCCAATGATTCCAAGGGGTTTGATTTTTCCGTCATCCCCGTTGCGTCCCTGATGGTCCCCGGCGTACCGTTTCGGCGCGCGCCGCCGGACACGTCATCTCGGACCGGCGGGTTGATTCACGGGATGGTTCACGAGGTCGCGTTCGATCCATGCCATGACGAGGTCGGCGAGACGGTCCACCTCCGCGTCGGTCAGTGCGCGGCCTTTGGGGATGTGATGCCATTTCTCGATGCATCCGCGGCAGCAGGTGGCGGTCGCGTGTTGCGCGGTGAACACCGGATGCCCGCGCCACGGGGTCTGCCGCCCGTCGTTCCTCGGCTCGGCGTCGCCGACGCGGGCGCGCAGCATCTCGCGCGCATGCCGGTCGATGGTCGCCTTGCCTTTGTCGCGCGCATAGGCGCGGTCCTTGGCGGTCAGTTCGAATTTCGCGCGGAACGCCGAATGCGAAAGCCGTTCCAATGTCCCGCCGATCCACCGCCGTTCGTCATCGTCCATATCGGGCCCTCCTCGTCGTCCATGTGCGCCGCCGTATCCGTTCACTCCCGGATTAGCACGGTTCGCTCCGTGAATCCAACGGCTCCCTCCACGGCCGTCATGGCTCGCTCCATGATTCGACACACATTCCCGTGGAAAACCACGAAGCGAACCGTGACGGATGAGGAAGGAACGGTGACGAGCACGGAGCGAACCGTGACGGATATGGAGAAACGCCGGGCGGAACGCTACCCGTCCGGGCCGGAAACGACTAAAACGGGAATCAGCCGGGGAATCCCGAGGGCGGGGTTCCTGAAATCCGCGGCGCACGACGACACCGACGCCGATGGCGTGCGTGCGACGGCCGCGGTACGAGACGCAAGGAGTCGACTATGACTGGCATCAGCGAGAAGGAACTTGACGAGAAGCTTGCGGCGGCGCAGACCATCGACGAGGTCATGGCCATCGCCAAGGAGGCTGGCCATTCGCTGACCTACGAGGAGGCGGACGCGTTCTTCGGCCGCATTGAACAGGCCAAGTCGGATACGGCCGAGCTGGTCGGCGATTCGGTGCAGTCCGTGGCGGAGGAGGAGTTCGGCATCTGAGCCGGGCCGGCGTTTTCTTTCCCCATAGCGACGCGGCGGATCTTCCGGAAAGAAGGTCCGCCGCGTCGCTATGTCCATGCGGGCTAAAAGCCCGCTTTCTCTCCCCCAGTCAGCTTCGCTGACAGCCCCCTCGTCAGAGGGGGCCAAACCAAAGGCCCGCACGAGCCTCCGGCGTTTCCGTCACGGCTCGGCTCGTCAGAGGGAGCCGAATCGGCGCGTCAGGCCTGGGGACGGGCGCGGAGCAGGGCCCTGCCGGAGGCGAGGCGGTCGAGCACGCCGGTCGAGGCGAGGGCGAGCATGAGGAACCACGGCATGACGCCGCTCAGCACCACGCCGCCCGTCACCTCGGAGATCATGTGCACGATGCCGCGCGGGCTCACCAGCGCCACGCCCTGGTAGCGGAAGAACAGCAGGTAGAAGCCGTATTCGAGCGCGACCATCGCGCCGGAGGCAATCGAGACCGGCAGGTTGAACACGCGGTAGCGGGTCACGAAGAACGGGATCTCGGCGAACACGCCCTGCAGCAGCGCGGAGACGATCACGAATCCGATGCCGTACTGGCTGCCGATTACGGTCTCGACGAGCGTGCCGACCACGTTCACGTAGAGCGCGGCGCCCGGCTTGCGCAGGACGAGCACGGCGAGCGTGCCGGAGAAGTACCACATGGCGTGCGTCACGCTGGCGAGTCCCGGCAGCACGGCGCCGAGGAACGACGAGATCGGCATGTACGCGAAGTTGAAGCCCCAGAAGATGACGCCGCAGGCGACGCCGAGCGTCGCGCCGACGGCGATGTCGAGCGGCCGCCACTTGAGGCGCGTCCCGTCGTGCGCGGCTTCCGGCGCGACGGAGTTCGATGATTGCGATGATTGACGATCGGTGATGGCGGACATGCTGTTCCCACGATCCCTTCGATGATTCCCAAGACCGCGCACGGTACGATACGATGGCGCCGGCGTCGTGACGACGCCCCGCGTCGGCGCTCCTTGACCTGCGCGGTCCGGGCGGGAACGCCGCATGCCAGTATACGGTCGCGGGAAACGGTCATGTAAACAGGGGCGAACAGCCGCAAAACCACACAACATCGCACAGCGAAACCGCACAGAACGGCACAAATCGCAGCCATTCCCCCGGTTCACGGCTGGAAGTACCCTAACAACTATGAAGCTTACCGATATTTCCCCCGCAATCGCACTGACGCCGCTCGACGGCCGCTACCACAACGCCACCGCCCCGCTCGTGGAATACCTGAGCGAGCCGGCCCTCAACCGCGAGCGCATGCGCGTCGAGGTCGAGTGGATGATCCTCCTGGCCAACGGCTTCGAGGGCAACGGCAATCGGCCGATCATCGACGGCGTCGAGCCGTTCACCGAGGAGGAGAAGGCGTTCCTCCGCTCCATCCCGGAGGACTTCGGCGCCGAGGGCATCAAGCAGCACGCCGCGCACGAGGCCGTCACCCACCACGACGTGAAGGCCGTCGAATACTACATCGACGACCAGTTCGCCAAGGCCCCGGCCGGCTCCACGCACATCAACGACCGTCTCAAGACGCTCGTCCACTTCGCGTGCACCTCCGAGGACATCAACAACCTGTCGATCGCCCGCTGCGTGAAGAACGCCGTCGAGAACGTCTGGACCCCGGCGTTCAAGGAGATCATCGACCATCTCGCCGCCAAGGCCGAGGAGCACAAGGACCTCGCGCTCCTCTCCCTCACGCACGGCCAGCCGGCCACGCCGACCACGCTCGGCAAGGAGCTCGCCGTCTACGTCTACCGTCTGAACCGCCAGCTCAAGCACATCGAGAACCAGGAGTACCTGGGCAAGATCAACGGCGCGACCGGCACGTTCGGCGCTCACTTGGCCGCCTGCCCGGACGTCGACTGGATCGCCGTCTCCCGCGAGTTCGTCGAGAACCGCATGGGCCTGACCTGGAACCCGCTGACGACGCAGATCGAATCCCACGACTGGCAGGCGGAGCTCTACTCGACCATCGCCCACGCGAACCGCATCATGCACAACCTGTGCGTGGACGTGTGGATGTACATCTCGCGCGGCGTGTTCGCCCAGGTGCCCGTCAAGGGCGCGACCGGCTCCTCCACGATGCCGCACAAGGTCAACCCGATCCGCTTCGAGAACGCGGAGGCCAACTTCGAGCTGTCCTGCTCGCTGCTCGACACGCTGTCCGCCACGCTGGTGGAGTCCCGCTGGCAGCGCGACCTGACCGATTCGACCACGCAGCGCAACATCGGCTCGGCGCTCGGCTACTCGCAGCTCGCCCTGTACAACCTGATGGGCGGCTTGAAGTCCATCCACCCGAACGAGCACGTCATCACGCGCGAGCTCGACGAGAACTGGGAGGTGCTCGGCGAGCCCATCCAGACGGCGATGCGCGCCTGCGAGCTGCGCGGCCTGCCGGGCATGGAGAAGCCGTACGAGAAGGTCAAGGAGCTCATGCGCGGCCACACGATCGACCAGGCGCAGGTCGAGGCGTTCATCGACCAGCAGTCCTTCGATCCGGAGACCGCCGCCCGTCTCAAGGCGCTCACCCCGGCCACGTACACGGGCGTCGCCTCGAAGCTCGTCGCCTTCGATCGCTGACCCGTCCCACCCCGCACCCTGCAAGGAGCCGCATAAGCCCATGCACATCGACGATGTGGCGCCCCGGCGCACACACGACTTCGGTGATCTGACACGCGCCGCCATGTCCCTCGGACTGGCGGCCGTCGTCATGGTGTTCGCCGTATATCTGGGCGGCATGACGCGCGGCGTCGAATCCGACGCGCACACCGCCGCCCGGGCCATCGACTGGCTGGCCGGGATCCCGTCCACCGTCCTGCAGCAGTTCGCCACGCTCGTCATCGTGGTCATGGTCCTGTGCCAGCTGCTGCTCAGCCGCGAATGGCTGCAGTCCGCGGTCTCCGCGCTTTCCATGTTCGCCGGGTACGGCGCGGTCTGGCTGGCGTCCGCCGGCATCAGCGGTCTCGCCGACAAGACGCTCGCCCTGTCGCTCGCCTCCGCCGCGACCGCGTTCGGCTCCGGACTGCTGCCGAACATGTACGCGGGCATGGCCTCGTTCCTCACCGTCGCCGGCCCGCGCCGCACGCGTTCCAGCGTCAAATGGGGGTGGAACATCCTGTATGCGACGGCCGCGGTCATGGTGGTGCTCTCCTGGCATTCGGTGACCGGCATGCTCGTCTCGTTCGCCTGCGGGCGCACGGTCGGCATGCTCATCCGGTTCGCGGTCGGCACGCAGAACAAGGGCGTGTGGGGCGAGGATCTGGCGGCCGCGCTGCGCGGCGTCGGCCTCGACCCGTCGTCGCTGGTGCGCCGCGAGGACCCGTCGCCGGGCGTACGGTCGCTCAGCGCCTCCCTCGACGACGATCTGGTCGAAGGCTCGCGCATCTACGATCTCGAGACCCGCGACGGCGGCCGGTACACGGTGTCCGTACTGGACGCGCAGACGCATACGGCCGGCTATCTCAAGCAGCTGTGGGACTGGCTGCGCTTCTCCGGCGTGGCGATGCGCCGCGACCGTTCGGCGCGCGACGCCGTCCAGCATCACCTGTCGATGCTGCTCGGCCTGCACAACGTGAAGCTGCCCGCACCCGCGCCCTACGCGATCGCAGACACCGAGGAGTCCGCGATCCTCATCCTCAACGCGCATACGACGGAGCTCGCCGCGAACCCGAACACGCTGACGCGCGCCGACGCCGTCGACTACATGCGCTATCTGGCCGTCGCGAACCGTCGCGGCTACACGCACCGGCGCATCACGCCGGGCGTGCTGTCGCGCTTCGAGGACGGCACGCCGGTGATCGCCGGATGGCAGAACGGCGACGCCGCGTCCTCCCCCGCCAACGTCGCGTTGGACAAGGTCCAGCTGCTCGCCCTGTTCGCCGCGCTGATCGGCGTGGACGAGGCGGTGGCGGCGGCCCGCGACGCGTGGGACGAGGCGACGCTCGCCGCGATCGCCCCGTTCATCCAGAAAATCGCGGTGCCCGCCCCCACGCGCGCGCTCGACTCGTGGGACAAGTCCACGCTCACATCGTTGCGTGAGGCGGTCGCGCCGCGACGCGACGACGACGCCGAAACCGTCGCCGCGTCGTCGGACGGCGCGCCGGCGGCCGCCGGCGCCGTCCAGTCCGACGCCGCGGACGCCCCCGTGGAGACGGTCACGTTGGCGCGGTTCTCGCTGCGTTCGATGATCACGATGCTGCTGCTCATCGTCGCCGCGGTCGTCGTGTTCACGCAGATGCGCCCCGACGAGATCATCGCCGCGGTGCGCAACGCGAATCCGGTCATGGCGCTCGTCTGCCTCGCGTTCGGATTGTGCGGCTGGATCGGGTCGTCGGTCTCGCTCGGCGCGCTGATGGACCGCGACCGGCGCAACCCGGCGGGCGTGTTCATGAGCCAGGTGGCGGGCGGCTTCGCGACCGTGTCGATGCCCGCGGGCGTGGGCCCCTCGTTCGTGAACCTCCAGTTCCTGCGCCGATCCGGCTACCGCAATACGGCGGCGACCGCGATCATGAGCGCGGCGCTCGTCGTCTACTATGCGACGTACGCGGTGATCATCGTGGTCATCGGCCTGTTCACGGGACGCAACACGTTCTCCGGCATGATTCCGACGAACACGCTGGCGATCGTGTTCGGCATCGCCGTCGCCGTGTTCTCCGTCGCGATGATGGTCCCGCCGGTGCGCCATACCGTCATGCAGCGGCTCGTGCCGGTCGCGAAACGCTATCTCAACCAGCTGCTCGACGTGCTCGGCCAGCCGGTGCAGCTGTCGGCGAGCGTGGCCGGCGCGCTCCTGCAGAACATCACGACGGGACTCGCGTTCTGGGCGGCGCTGCTCGCGTTCGGCGTGAACACGAATCCGATCGAGACGACGTTCGTGTTCATGCTCGCCTACGCGCTCGGCTCGGCGGTGCCGACCCCGGGCGGCTTGGGCGGCGTGGAGGCGGCGCTCACCGTCTCGTTCGCCGCGGTGGGAGTGCCGCAGGGCGTCGCCCTGTCCGCCACGCTGCTGCACCGCGTCGTCTTCTACTGGCTGCGCATCCCCTTGGGCGCGCTGGCGATGAAGTGGCTGGACAAGCGCAACCTCGTGTGATGCGCGAGGGAGATGCGAAATCCGTGAAAATCACTTGTGGAACACGTGAAATCGTTGAAAAATGCGCTGTTTGGCCTCATCATGCGCTATCATCATCTATGAAATAAACGGACCGGCGGCCAAGTTGCCGGTCCCCGGACAAAGAAGGATGCTGTTCATGGCATACAACAAGTCTGATCTCGTTTCGAAGATCGCCCAGAAGTCCAACCTGACCAAGGCCCAGGCCGAGGCCGCCGTCAACGCCTTCCAGGATGTGTTCGTCGAGGCCATGCAGTCCGGCGAAGGCCTGAAGCTGACCGGCCTGTTCTCCGCCGAGCGCGTCAAGCGCGCCGCCCGCACGGGCCGCAACCCGCGCACCGGCGAGACCATCGAGATCCCCGCCACCTACGGCGTGCGTATCTCCGCCGGCTCCCTGCTGAAGAAGGCCGTCACCAACAAGTGAGTCTTCCGCCCAGCGGCGTAGCAGCATAAATCTTCGAGGGGCCTCCGCACCAATCGGTGCGGAGGCCCCTCGCGTATGTCGACCTTCTGTACCCCCTCATACCCCCCTCAGTCCGGCATAGCCGGACAGCTCCCCCTGCAAGGGGGAGCAAAGGGACAATCGTACGTCGATTCTTTGCGCCCCCTTCAGGGGGAGCTGTCGGCCGAAGGCCGACTGAGGGGGCATGCGTCAAGCCTTCCGACGCCTACCCCATCGCGGCCATCAGCTTGCGGTAGGCGTCGGTCGGCTTGGCGCCGAACGGGTCGAGGAGGGTCGCCTCGCGGCGGGTCGGCGCGGTGACGACGAGCGTCGTCCAGTCGCAGGAGAACTGGACGCCCGTGTCGAGCGCGCGACGCACGAACGCGCCACGCAACGCGGCGCGCGTGTCGGCGGGAGGCTCGTGCTTCGCGGCCGCCACGCGCGCGCCGTCCAGCAGCTCGCGCAACCGGCCGTGCGCGACGAGCGAACCGTAGAGCCGCCCATTGGCCACGTCATGGTAGTCGAGTTCCAATCGTTCCAGCTGCGCGAAGTCCAGGTCCGGCCGGCGACGGCGCATCGCGGCGGCGAGCAGGTGCTTCGCCGCCCAGTCGACGCGCAGCGACAACGCGGCGAAATCCCGCCGTTCCAGCGCGTCCAACGCCCACCGCCAGTCGGCGAGCACGGTATCGACGTCCGTTCTCGGCAGGGAGGCGGCGACCGCTTCACGACGGTCGCGCACGAACGCCTCGACGATGCCGAGGTAGCGACGCTGCATGGCGAGCGGATCGGGCATGCCGGCGGCCGCGGCATCGCCCGCATCGCCCGCGCCGCCCGCGCCGGACGCATCGCCCGGCTCCCGCCCGTCCGTACCCGCGTCCAGCCAACGGCTGACCGCGCGGTTCGCGGCGGCCGGATCGGCGAACGTGAGATCCTCGAACCCGCTCGGCACCCCGCGGCGCACCGCGTCCTCGATCACGCACAGCACGAGGTGCGTGACGGCGAGTTTCATCCACGTGGCCCACTGGGAGCGGTTGGAGTCGCCGATGATGACGTGCAGACGGCGGAACGATTCGGGGTCGGCGTGCGGCTCGTCGCGCGTATTCACCATCGGGCGCGAACGCGTGGTCGCGGACGAGACCGCCTCGTCGAGGAAGTCGGCGCGCTGCGTAATCTGGAAGCCGTCCGGCGTGAACCGGCCGGCGCCCGTGTACAGCTGACGGGTGATGAGGAACGGCAGCAGCTGCCGCTCGATCGTCTCCAACGGCACGAACCGGCGGACGAGATAGTTCTCGTGGCAGCCGAACGCGTGGCCGGCGGAGTCCACGTTGTTCTTGAACACGTGGATCGTCGCGCCCGCGCCGTGGCTCGCGCGGAGCCGCGTCTGCGCGTCCTGCGCGAGCGACGCCATCACGCGTTCGCCGGCCGCGTCCTGCGCGAGCGCGTCGAGCGGGTCGCGCGCCTCCGCGGTCGCGTACTCCGGGTGGGAGCCGACGTCGAGGTAGAGGCGCGAACCGTTGTCGAGATACGTGTTCGTCGAGCGGGCGCGGGAGACGACCGGCTGGAACATGGTCATCGCGACCTGTCCGGCGTCCACCGGACGGTCGGCGCCGGTGACGGACACGCCGTATTCGGTCTCGACGCCGAAGATGCGCATGAAGCCGTCGAGTTCGGCAGCCGGCGTCGCGCCCGCCTCGTGGGCGGCGCGCGTGCCACTGTCGCGCAGCTGCGGCATCACTCGCCGCCCTTCTGCACGAAGCTGTTCACGTACTCCTCGGCATTGGTCTCCAACGTGGATTCGATGTCGTCGAGCACCGCGTCGAGCGCGTCGAATTCGACGTCCGACTGCTGCGCGGCCTGCGCGGACGCGAGCTCCTCGCCCGCGTCCTGCTGGTCCGACTGCGCGGACTGGTTCGCCTGCGCGAATTCCTGAGGCATGATGGTTCCCCTTCCGTTCTTTCCGTCCGTCCGGTCGACCGGACGTCACTCGCCTTCGCCCTGGATGAGGTACGGCTTGATCTCGCGGTCGATCAGGCCGTTCGTGCAGAGCACGTCGTTGTCCTGACGCCAGTGGATGCCGTTGCCGTTCCAGCGCCGCAGCGTGCCCTGCGCCTCCCAGACGACCACGGCGGCCGCGGAGATGGCGGGCACGTCCCACTCGTGCAGCATCGGTTCGAAATACGCGTCGTACGTGCCGTCGGCCACCTTGCACAGGTCGAGCGAGGCGGGGCCGACGCGCTTGATGTCGGCGGGATGGCCTTCGGCGAGCGCGGCGACGGTGTGCAGCGCGCGGTCGGCCTCGCCGGGCACGTAGGACATGCCGAAGCTCACGACCGCGCCGTCCAGCGAGGAGGTCATGGACGGGACGACCTTCTCGCGCTTCTCGCCGACGGGCGTGTTGCGGATGCGCAGCGCGCCCGCGCCCTTCGCGGCGAGATACGTCTCGCCGAGCGCCGGCGCGTGCACGACGCCGAGGATCGGCTGCGCGGAGCCCTCCTCGTTGAATTCGAACAGGGATACGGTGACGGCCCATTCGCTCATGTTGCGGATGTAGTTGATGGTGCCGTCGATCTTGCCGACGCACCAGTAGCGCTGCCCGGGGCGGGATTTCGACGGACGCGTCTGCCAGAAGCCGTCGAAGTGCTCCATGTCCGCGAGACGGCCGGACATGTAGCGCAGCAGTCGTCCGTCGACTTCCGCGTTGGACTGTTCCTCCGGCTTGTCGCGTGAGATGAGCATGTCATGCGGTGCCATCTGATCCTGCAGGGCGTGTTTGCCGGCGGCCTGGGCGATGGCGGCGACCTTCATCGCGAGGTCGCGCAGATTCTCCTGTTGTGCCATGGTTCACCATCTTATCGGTGTTTTGTGGTGGTGTCGTGCGGCCGGCGACGAGACGGCGGCGGCGAGACGGCCGCCGGCCGCACGACGGCGTCGACGGCTATCGGCGCAGCGCGAGCCGTTCGATCAGCGAGGCCGCGTCGCCCGCCTCGGCGAGCGCGGTCTCGACGTTCTCCTTACGGAAGGCGAGCGGGTCGGACATGTCGAGGCTGACGAGGTCGCCGGGACGCACGCTCGTCGCCTCGGCCGCCGACGCGTTGCCGTACGTCTCCGGCATCGCTTCGCCCGCCTCACCGGTGCCGGAGACCGGCTTGCGCACGGTCAGGTGCGACCAGCTGGCGGCGACGACGTCGGCGGGGAACGTGCGCACGAGCGCGGCGCGCAGCCAGGCGCGCGTCGTCTCGGGCGGGTTCTGCGCGGCGCGTGCGAGCGCGTCGTCGTCGACGAGGCGCTCGGCGCTTCCCGCGGCGGCGAGTTTCGCGAACACGGATTTCGCCGGGTCGAGCGCCGCCCAGGACAGGTCGACGGCGGCGAGGCGCGGATCGGCCCAGGAGGAGGCGTCGGTGCCGGCGGCGACGCCTGTCTTGCTGGCGATCTTGCGGCGCAGCTTTTCGAGCAGCTGCCATTTGAGCAGCCATTCGACGCGCCCGGCCTCCGCCTTCATCGTGAGGCGCTTGTCGTCGTCCGCGTGGCGGATGGCGGCGGTGTCGGCGAGCGCCTGCCCCCACATGGCCATGACGTTGCGGGTCTCGCGGTCCTCCCACGCGGGTTCGCCCTTCGTGTCGGTGCCGAGCGTGGCGGCGGCGACCTCGTAGACGGCGCGGCGCAGGGCCACCTGCATGAGCCATGCGGTGGTGGTGCCGCCGGTTTCGAGCGGCAGCGGGGCGGCGAGCGTCAGGTCGTGGGAGACGGTGTGCATCGCCTCGACCGGGTCGGCGAGTTGGAGGGAGCCGAGCAGCGTGTCGAGGTCGTAGTCGGCTTCGCGCGCGTGTTCGAGCGTCCACAGGAGGATGGAGGTGACGCCGAGTTTGAGCACCTGCGGCACGTCCATGCGGTTCGCGTCGCCGACGATCACGTGGAGGCGGCGGAATGCGTCGGTGGCGTGGGATTCGTCGCGCGTGTTGATGATGGGCCGGTCGAACGTGGTCTGCAGGCCGATCTTCGCGTGGATCGTGTCGGCGCGCTGGCTCAGCTGGAATCCGGGTTCCTCGCTCGCCTCGCCGATGCCGACGCGGCCGGAGCCGGCCCAGATCTGGCGGGAGACGAAGTGCGCGGTCATCAGCGCGGCCACGTCGCTGAACGGCACGTCGCGGCGCATCATGTAGTTCTCGTGCGTGCCCCAGCTGGCGCCTTTGCCGTCCACGTTGTTGCGGTGGAGCACGACCGGATGCCCGGACGCCTTGAGCTCGGGATCGGTGGCGCTGGCGGCCCGGGCGGCGGCGAGCATGAGCCGGTCGCCGGCGTGGTCGTAGAGCAGCGCCTGGAACGGGTCGGTGGTTTCGGGTGCCGAGTATTCGGGGTGCGCGTGGTCCACGTAGATACGTCCGCCGTTGGGGGCGATCACGTTGGTGATGTTGAGCTGGGGCGCGTCGGTGAGCATGTCGGGGCGGGCGGCGGCGCGGTCGAGCCGGGTGCCGCGCGCGTCGTTGACCGGGTCCTCCTGACGGTAGTCCCAGCGGATGTGCCGGGTCGCGTCGTCGGCGGCCGCGCCAACCACGTCGAAGCTCAGTTTGACCGGCTGGTAGTAGGCGACGCCCGGCTGCGACACCGCGTACTCGGTCTCCGTCCCCATCACTCGTCTGACGGTCATGTTCCACTCCTTGCTACTATTCGACACCGCGGATGGCGGTGACGGTGCCGGCGTCGAAGCCGTTGACGCGGCTCCACTGGACGGGGTCGGCATCGAGCAGCGAATCGCGGGTTTCCGCGAACTCGTCCTCGACGGCCTTCGCGAGCAGGTCCACGCCGATCGCCACGTCGCCGCCGCGTTCGATCGACGCCTTCACGGCGAGCGTCTTCGCCCGGTCGACGATGTTCTTGAGGCTCGCGCCGCTCGTCACGTCGGCGAGGAACAGCGCGTTCCAGGTGCCGTGCTCGTCGCGCACGTCGGCGAGATGGCGGCGGGAGGAGCGCGTGTAGATGTCGCGAACGAGCACGCGGGCGAGCGCGTCCGCGTCGAGACCGTGTTCGAGCGGCAGGTCGTCGGTCAGATAGTGACGCACGATGGCGACGGCCGCCTCGCCGTCCGGCCGGTCGATGCGGATCTTCACGTCGAGACGGCCCGGGCGCAACACGGCCGGGTCGATCATATCGACGCGGTTGGAGGCGCCGATCACCATCACGTTGCCGAGCGATTCGACGCCATCCAATTCGGCGAGGAACTGCGGCACGATCGTCGTCTCCACGTCGGAGGAGACGCCGGAGCCGCGCGTGCGCAGCAACGAGTCCATCTCGTCGATGAACACGATGACGGGGCGGCCGTCGGCGGCGCGTTCGCGCGCACGCTGGAAGATGAGGCGGACGAGACGCTCCGACTCGCCGACGAACTTGTTGAGCAGTTCGGGGCCCTTCACGGAGAGGAACACGCCGGGTTTGCCTGTGCCTGCGCCTTCGGCGAGCGCATGGGCGACGGCCTTCGCGATGAGCGTCTTGCCGTTGCCGGGGGGACCGTACAGGAGCACGCCCTTGGGCGCGGCGAGATCATAGCGGGCGAACAGGTCACGGTGCTGGAACGGCAGCTGGACGGCGTCGCGGATGCGGTCGATCTGCCGGTCGAGGCCGCCGATGTCGTCGAACGTGACGTCGGGCGTCTCCTCGAGCACGAGGTCGGCGTCGTCCTGCTTCGGCAGGGCGGTGACGGCGATGCGGCCGGACGCCTCGACGACGACGCGGTCGCCCTTGTCGAACATGGTGGAGGCGAGCGCGCTGGCGCGACGGACGACGCTCGGATTGCCGCCAGCGTCGGCGACGACGAGACGGCCGTCGGCGAGCGTCTCCGTGACGGTGCGGACCGGGCCGAGCACGTCGTGGTCGCGTTGTTCGACGAGCACCATCTTCTCATTGAGCACGACGGTGGCGCCAGCGGCGAGACGGGACGCGTTGAGGTTCGCGGCGACGGGCACGACCATGCGGCGCGTGCCGGCGATGACCTCGGCGCTGGCGTGCTGCACGCCCATGTCGTCGACGCGCGACGAGTCGACCTTCACCATCGTGGCGAAGGTGAGCGGCGGCTGGGCGAGCTGCGCCAATTGCGAGCGCGCCTTGGTGAGCTCCTTGCCGGCGCGGTTCAACGCCTCGGCGAGCGCATGGTTGCGCGCCATGAGCCGGTCGTTCACCTCCGCCAGTTCCCGGGCGGTCTCCTCGCTCATCGCCTCTCCTTTCATCTCCAACGGAGCCGGCCACCGGCCGCCCCCATTCCCTCGGCTCCCCTTGTCAGGGGAGCTGCCGCGCGGATGCACGACTGAGGGGTAGCCCTGCGCTCGTCAACGGAGCCGGCCACCGGTCGCCCCTCCCCTCGGCTCCCCTTGTCAGGGGAGCTGTCGGCAACGCCGACTGAGGGGTAGCCTTGCGCCCCCCTTCAGGGGGAGCTGTCGCGCGGATGCGCGACTGAGGGGGTGGCCGGCGGCCCAAGGTGGTCTCACCCGTCCCGTCGTCCGTTCCTGTTCTGCATCACTGTACGCACCTTCCGCACGGCCCACACGGCGATGACCACGATGAAGGCGACGATGACCACATCCTCGAACACGTTGAGCACCCCCAGGATCGAGCACCATCCGGCGCCGAGGAAGTAGCCGGCGGAGACGAGGATCGTGTTCCACACGGCGGAGCCGAGCAGCGTCCATCCGGTGAAATGCAGGAAGTTCATGCGGTTGAAGCCGGCGGGGATCGAGATCAGCGAGCGCACGACGGGGATGACGCGGCCGATGAGCACGCTCCACGTGCCGTAGCGGGTGAACCAGTCGTTCGCCTTGTCCACGTCGTTGCGGCTCACGCCGGGGATCTTGTCGGCGGCCTTGTGGATGCGGCGCAGCCCCACCCATCGGGAGATGCCGTACAGCGCCCACGCGCCGATGAGGGAACCGACGGTCGCCCAGATGATCGCCTCGGCGAGGTGCAGGGTGCCGCGGGAGGCGGTGAATCCGGCGAGCGGCAGGATCACTTCGGAGGGGATCGGCGGGAAGATCGATTCGAGGGCGATGGCGAGGGCCACGCCGATGCCGCCGACCGTCTCCATGAGGGAGACGAGCCAGTCGGTGATGACTTGGATGAGGCCGCCGTCGCCGGTCGGGCAGACGGGCGAGGCCGCGGCGGGGGCGGCGACGTGGACGGTCGCGGCGGTGATGGTCATGGTCGTGGCGTCATGAATGGCGTCGAAAATCATATGAGGGATTGTCCCAAGGTTTTTCGACAATCGGGGGCATGACGCTTGAAACCACGCAATTCCTTGACGAGCAGGGCGCCGGCGTGCCCCACGATGACGGCGACGGTGACCGGAAGGCCGCGTCCGCGGTCGCGAAGCCGCCGACGCTCGCCGAGCCGGGACTGCTGGTGATGGACGTCGATTCGACGCTCATCGACGAGGAGGTCATCGACGAACTGGGCGAGGCGGCCGGATGCGGCGCGCGCATCGCCGAGGTGACCGCGCGCGCGATGCGCGGCGAACTGGACTTCCGCGAGGCGTTGCGCGCCCGCGTGGCCCTGTTGGAGGGGCTGCCGGTCTCCGTGTTCGACACGGTGCACGACCGGGTGCATTTCACCCGCGGCGCGCTGGCGCTCATCGACGAACTGCACGCGCACGGCTGGAAGGTGGGCGTCGTCTCCGGCGGTTTCCACGAGGTGGTGGACCGTCTCGTCGAGGAGGCGCATATCGACCACCGTCTGGCGAACCGTCTCGAGGCGCGCGACGGCCGGCTCACCGGCAAAGTGGACGGCGCAATCGTGACCAAGACGGTGAAATTGGAGGCGCTGCGCGAGTGGGCGGCGAGTGACGGCGTCGCCATGGCGCAGACCGTGGCCGTGGGCGACGGCGCGAACGACATTCCGATGATCCAGGCCGCCGGTCTCGGCGTCGCGTTCTGCGCGAAGCCGAAGACCCGTGCCGCCGCGCCCGCCGCCATCGACGAGCGCGACCTCACCAAGGTCCTCGACCTCCTGCGCCGCTAGACTCGCCCTTTTATGCCTCCCTCTGGCGAGGGAGGTTCATAGGCATCGGCTCACCACGCGGTCGCTCTCCCTTGCCTCCCTCTGACGAGGGAGGTGGCATCGCGAAGCGATGACGGAGGGAGAGACCCCCTACGCGAGCCGCGCCCCTTCGCCGAGCCGCGCCCCGCGCGCCCAGTCGGCGGCGCGCATGGCCTTCTTGCCCTGCGCCTTGACTTCGGTGAGTTCGAGCGGCGCGCCGCCGGTGCCGACCCACACGTTGCGCTTGCCGGTCTTGAGTTCGCCCGGCGCGAGCGACGCGGGCGTGTTCGGGTTCGCGGGATCGGCCGGCTGGGCGCGCAGGATGTGCAGGGTGAGCGGCTTCGCATCGTCCGCGTCGCCGCCCGCGTGCAGTTCGCACCATGCGCCGGGATGCGGCGTGCAGGCGCGGATCTGGCGGTCGGTCTCGTCAAGCGGCTTCGCGAAGTCGATGCGTGCGTCCTCGACGGTGATCTTGTGCGCGTACGTGAAGCCCTCGGCGGGCTGCGGCGTGTAGACCGCGGTCCCCTCCCCCACGCGTGCGAGCGCGTCCACGTACATGGGCGCGCCTTCCTCGGCGAGTCGGTCGAGCAGTTCGCCGGAGGTTTCGCGGCCGGTGAGCGTCACGCTCATCGTCGCGATGACGGGGCCGTCGTCCAAGCCGACGCCCACTTTGAACACGTCGGCGCCGGTGGTCGCGTCGCCGGCCCAGATGGCGCGCTGCACCGGGGCGGCGCCGCGCCATGCGGGCAGGTTGGAGAAGTGGAGGTTGTACCAGCCGAGCGGCACGGCGTCCAACACGTCGGCAGGCAGGATGTTGCCGTAGGCGATGACGGCGGCGATGTCCACGTCCAGCGACTTCAGCGTGTCGAGGAAGCCGGGGTCGCGCGGCTTCGCGTCGATGACGGGGATGCCGAGCTCGAGCGCGGCCGCCTTGACCGGGCTGGGCTTCAGCTTGCGGCCGCGGCCGGTGGGCGCGTCGGGGCGGGTGAGCACGGCAGTGACCTCGAAGCGCGGGTCGGCGGCGAACGCCTTGAGTGACGGCACGGCCACGTCGGGGGTGCCGGCGAACAGCAGTTTGAGCATGGAGTGGTGGGATTCCTTTCGGTGGGTTGATGGTGGGGGTGGGATACACCCCTCAGTCGGCTGCGCCGACAGCTCCCCCCCCGGGGGGGGGGGGGGAGCCAAGGAAATACGCTGGTCTCCGCCACCAGAGGCGGAGACACGCTACTGGAGGTCGGGGATGTTCACGCCGGCGTCGATGAGGAGGCGGCGCAGCTTGACCGGGTCCTTGAAGCGGATGCCGCGGATGCCGGCGGCGTTCGCGCCGACGATGTTCATCGCCTTGTCGTCGATGAACACGGCGCCGTCGGCGGTGATGCCGAACTCCTGCAACGCGCGCTCGTAGATGTCCTTGTGCGGCTTGCGCAGCCTCACGTAGCCGGAGACGACCTTGCCGTCGAGCTGTCCGAGGATCGGCGTGGCCTTCTCGGCGATCGGGAACAGCTCCTTCTCCCAGTTGGACAGGCCCCACACGCCGATTCCCGCGGCCTTGAGGTCGTTGATGAGCACGCGCGCGCCGGGGACGACGCCGACGAGCGAGTCCTCGAAGTTGTCGAGATAGTACCGGAGGATGTCGGCCCACTTGTCGCCGTGGGTCTCGCGCATCCACGCAACACCCTCCTCGGGGGTGGCGCCGCCGTCCATGCGGTCGTTCGCGTCGTAGAAGCCGGATATGTCGTTGTCGAGGAACTCGTCGATGGTCTTCTGGCTGTAGCGCGGGATGAGCACGGCCGCCGGATCCCAGTAGATGAGCACGTTGCCGAAGTCGAAGATGACGTCGGTAATCGGCTTGCCCGCGTTCGCTGCGGCCTCGCCGTCGGCCACCAACACGTCGTAGTCCATTTCCGGTTCTCCCGGCCAACCCTTCATCGCGTCTCCTTACGTTCGTGTCCGTATGTTTCCGCAGGCGGGGTGCGCCCGTCGCCGCCATCATGTTCCCATGCGTGCGGGACGGTGGAGGCCATACGCTAGATCAGGTCCTTTCTGTCGAGTTGGAAGCGCAGTTCGCCGGGTTCGCGGGCCGCCACGTGGCGTGCGACCGCGGTGCGCAACCGTTCGGCGAGTTCCTCGCGCCGCGCGTGGGGCACGCGGATGACGGCGCGCACGCGGTCGGCGGTCACTTCGAGTTCGCGCGCGTCCACGGTGCGCGGCTGCGGGATCGGCACCGGTCCGAGCACGCCCGGCAGCTCCGGGACCGGCGGCGTCACGTCGACCGGCGTCGATGTGCCGTCACCCGATGTGCTATCACCCGATATGCCGCCGCCCGGCGCGACGTCGACGCCCTGCGGCAGCGGGCAGACGGCCATATCGCCGCCGATCGCCGCGCCGACGGCGCGCAGCGCGTAGTCGACGGCGTCACGCCGCCCCCACACGCAGGCGACGGAGACGACCGGCGGCATGCCGGTCTCGTAGCGTTCGGCGAGTTCGCGTGCGGCGAGCAGCGACGAGTCCCAGAGCATCAGCGACTGCGCGATGGCCGGGTCGGTCTCCCCCAGCAGCAGCGCCTGACCGCCCTGTTCGCGCGGCGCGCACAGTGATACGGCGCGCATCCACGCGGACAGAGTGTCCACGCGCGCGTCCAGTCCCGGCGCGTACAGGCTCGTCCATGCGTCGAGGATCGCGACGGCCGCATAGGGGGAGTAACGGGGTCCGTCGCCCTGCGGCGCGCGCACGCGAGGTTCGGCGCCGGGCGTCGCGATGACGATCACCGGACGGTAGTCGATCTCGCCGATCATGCCGCCCGGTTGGCTGGGCGACGACAACAGGACGGGCACGCCGCGGAACAGGCCACGCAGTTCGTCGGCGGTGCCGGCCGCGCCGACGCGCACGACGCGCAGCCGCTCGCCGTGGCAGTGCGGGCATGTCCAGTTCGAGGCGGCCGCGCCGCACCAGCGGCAGCGCGGCACCGGATTGCCGTTCACACGTTGCAATGGCCCGGTGCAGCGGCGGCATCGCGCCTGCCGCAGGCATTTCGGGTTCGCGCAGCTCAACGCCTCCGACACGCCGTCGGAGGGGATGGAGAACAGGACGGGACCGGAGCGCAGCGCTTCCCGGATGTTGCCGACGGCGACGTGCGGCACACGCGCGCCGATGGACGGGTCGGCGAGACGCGCGAGCTCCTCGCGATTGAGCCATCGCACCCATGGCATGGCGTCACGGAGCACGGTGGGCAGCGGGCGGACGGGTGTGGACGGCCCGCTCACCGCGGTCGTGACGGCGCGCCGCGGCACGCCGGGAATCCCCACGGCCTCCATCTGGCTCAACGGGCTGCGCGCATTGGCGAGCGCGACGAACACGCCGCCATGCGCCTGCGCGCGCAATCTGAGTACGCCGCGCGCATGCGCGTACGGCATCATCCCGTCGGCCTGCTGGTAGGCGACGTCGTCCATGATGGCGAACAGTCCCGGTCCGTCGACGGGCGCGTACATGGCGGCGCGTGGCCCGATCACGCACTTCACCTGCCCGGTGGCGACGGCGAGGTAGGCGCGGTAGCGGTCGACGGGCGGCATCTCGGCGCTGAGGATGGCGACGTCGCCGGTCCAGCCGCCGGTCCCGGCACTGGCGCGCCCCGGTCCGAACGGCGCGAATCCGAGCGCCTGCAACGCGTCGAGCACGTCGTGGGTCTCCTTCATGCCGGGCAGGACGACGACGGCCGCGTGTCCGGCGGACAACGATTCGGCGGCCATCCATGCGAGGGCGCTGGCGGCCTGGCCGACGCCGGGCAGCGGGTCGAAGACGAACGAGCGGAAGGCGCGGGCGTGCAGCGCGTCGCGCAGGTCGCGCACGCCCGCGTCGTAGTGGGCCGACATGCGGTCATAACACACGTCGACGGGCGCGGCAGCGGTCTCTCCCCCAGTCGGCTGCGCCGACAGCCCCCTCGCCAAAGGGGGCCTGGCATCCGAGTGACGCGCGAAGCCGGCGACGAGCCGCTGCTCCTGTTCGACTTTGGCGACGCGCGGCGGCACGGCGAGGCGGAGGATGTTGGCGCGCGTGCCGCCGTACGCGTCGGCGATGAGCGTGATGTCGCGGCGCATGGCGGCGGGGACGAGAATGTCGCCGCCGAGCACGCGCTCGAGATAACGCAGGGCGGAACGCGGCGTGTCCGATGCGGCGGCACGCTCCCAGATCACGCCGTTGACGCGGCGTCCGCCGAACCGGACGCGCACGAGCGCGCCGGGACGGGCGGTTTCGGAATCCTTCTCGTCGATGAGATAGTCGAAGGTGCGGCCCAGATGCGTGGCCTGGATGTCGAGCACGACGCGCGCGATTGGGTCGTGCGCGGCGGGCGTTCGCGCCGCGGGCGCACGACGGCGCCGCTTGCGGGGGGCGAGCCCTTCAAGCGCCAGCTGTTCCGCTTCCATTCCGGTCATGCCCACCATCGTAGCGGTACGCGAAAGGGCCGGTACATACGTACCGGGCTATAGGAACCAAACGTGGTGTTTATGACCGGGGTTTGGCCTTGTGACAGTAGGCGTGTCGGGTTGGTTTTAACACGATGTCGCGTTAAAGACCGCCGGTTCGGCC
>NZ_JBKEVG010000015.1:0-61537 GCF_056356955.1 Bifidobacterium sp. LH_419 | reverse complement strand
TCGACGTCATCCACTTCACACCATGCGCCATCGCGCCGGAACCCGGATCGAAATAGTACCAGCCGATATGATCGCGGTCATACGACAGGTACTGCTCCCCGTAGCGCATCTCGCCGGTGTTGATGTCGTAATACACCCACTTGCCGCCGCTCGACGCCACCCATTTCACACCACGCATAACCGTGCCGTCCACATTGAGGTAGTACCACTTGCCGGTCGCCGGGTCACGCACCTCCTTATTGCGCACCATCACGCCGTTATCGAACCAGTACTTCTGCCCATTGATGGTCTGCCATCCGCTCTTGCCGCCATTACCGCTGCTACCGCCATCCGAAATCGCCGTCTTGTTGCCGAAGGCGTTGAGGTCGACGTTGCCGGTGATGCCGATGATCTTACCGCTGCTCGTGTACTGCCAGCCGCGGTCGTTCGTGGGGAACGCGGCGTACTGCATCGTCGAACCGTACTGGGCCACCCAACGCGTCCTCGCATGGATGCTCACGCTGTTCAACGCCGTGTCCAGATAGCTCGTGTACGAGTAGACGCTCAGATTCGTATAGCCCGCCGCCTGAAGCTTCGCATACCAGGCGTCCACGATCCCCTCGTACACGCCCGGGGACGACGGGCTCCGGTGCCCCGTGTACGTCCACGTCTCCAAGTCATAGAACACCGGATAGCTCAAGTCCCCCGGATTCACACCCGCCTTCCGCAGCAGGCTCACCACGTCCGCGCCCTCCGACGCGCCGTCACCCGCATTCTCCGCATACGAGAACACGTACACGCCGAACGGGATCCCCAGACGCCGGCACTCGCTGATGTTGCGCAACGCCTGCGCGTCGAACCCGTTGTCCCAGCCATAGCTCAGACGGATGATCGCGCCACCCACGCCCGCATCCTTCACCTTCTGCCAGTCGATCGTCCCCTGCCACGTCGACACGTCGATTACGCCCTTCGCCTGCTGGACGAACAGATTGTCCTTCGCGTCGAAGAACGCCGGAGTCCCGTTATACGAACCCCAATGCGCGCCATACTCGTTGCCCGGCAGAGACGCCAGCCGCACGGAACCGACGGAACGGGAAGCGACGCCAGACGCATCCGCCGCATCCGCTTCCACGTCGCCGCCGTTCGCCGCGACCTTCGCCTTCACCTCGGCCGCGCTCACCGGGATGAACGACTCGCCTCCCGACTTCGCCAACGGATCCGGCTGCCGGCTCTCCGTCCCCACGATCCGCGGATCGGTGACCGTCTCGCCCGTCTCGATGTCCTTCAACCCGTCATCCGGAGTCACC
The DNA here is from genome assembly GCF_056356955.1 of Bifidobacterium sp. LH_419. NCBI lineage: Bacteria > Bacillati > Actinomycetota > Actinomycetes > Bifidobacteriales > Bifidobacteriaceae > Bifidobacterium > Bifidobacterium sp. LH_419. The sequence goes on along the minus strand of NZ_JBKEVG010000015.1, from coordinate 60,251 downwards.
GCATATTGCTCCGACACCACCGTCGCATCATCCGGGATATCGGAAGACACCCTGTCCGGCAGATCGGCATCCGGATTACCCGGCATCGCATCGGAGGCCGTATCGCCGGCGACCGGACGCGCCGCGAACGCGGTCGCGCCGGACGCGGCACTCGCGACGGGCGCAACAGACGCAGTACCCGCAGCACCCGCACCCACGTCGGCGAGCGCACTGGCCGGAACCACGCACACCGCACCCAACAACGCAACAGACACCACCGACGCCACAGGCGCCGCGGCCACACGCAACACACGCGGCATACGCGACGCGCACGACTCCACAGAACCATGCCCCGATGCACCAAACCGATTCTTCCCCACCATGTCCAGACTCCTTGACGCGCTCTCGCCGCATCGACCATCATGCCGGCCGCCACACGCGGGAACCGGCGCAATCGCAACGTTTTCGACCGTGGTTCAGTCTAACCGGCGAGTCGGATAAGACGAAGCCCGATACGGGAGGCGTGACTCCCGACAGCGCACGGAGCAAATAACGGGCGCACATCGGCATCCAGCTGAGGCGAATTGTTTGTTTTGCCGGAATAGGTAGTACAACTTCCTCTGTAACAGAGTTCTATCACATAAACTGATAGAAATTCACGGAATGACATATACTTGCCACATCACTGATAGAAGCGGTGGATTCTGGCGGCATGCCACGACTGCAGAAGTCTTGCAAACGGGCTGCAAGCGAGTTGGGACCGCACAGGAATGAGGAGGACGCGTAATGATCGATCGCCCCACGTACACGGATTGGTTGGAACGATGGCGCGGCAAGGACGTCATCAAAGTGGTCACGGGTCTGCGCCGCTGCGGCAAATCCACCGTACTCAAACTATTCCGCGACTATCTCATCGCCGAGGGCGTGGCACCGGAACGCATCATCGCCATCAACTTCGAAAGCCTGGAAGAGGACTACCCCACCGACGCCAAACCCCTCTACGACTACATCGTCTCTCGTCTGACACCAGGCGTCACGAACTACGTGTTCCTGGATGAAATCCAGCATGTCCGGGAGTTCGAACGCGCCGCCGACGGACTCTATGTGCGCGACGACGTCGACCTCTACCTCACCGGATCGAACGCCGACCTGCTCTCCAGCGAACTGGCCACACGACTCACCGGACGATACGTGGAACTCCGCATGCTGCCCCTATCGTTCAAGGAATACCGCAGCGTACGACCCGTCACCGAGACGCCGGAACAGTCCTTCGGCCGCTACCTGCTGTACGGCGGCCTGCCGTACGCGGCCACCCTCGACTCCGATCAGGACATCGCGGACTACCTCGGAGGTGTCTTCAACACCATCCTCGTCAAAGACATCGCGCAACGCCATCCGCGCATCAACACCGCCGCCTTCAACGAAGTCGCCTCGTTCCTGGCGGACAATGCCGGCAACATCACATCCGTGAAAGGCATAGCCGATGCCATGAAACAGACCCATCGCGGCATCTCCCCCACCACGGTGAACGAGTACATCACCGCCCTGCGCGAGAACTATCTGCTGTTCCGAGCCGACAGATACGACATCAAAGGCAAAGCTTATCTGAAGACCCTTGAAAAATACTATCTGGGAGATCCCGGCTTCCGATTCTGGTTCCTCGGCAAAACCGGCGGCGACCTCGGGCACCGCATTGAGAACATCATCTACCTCGAGCTGCTCCGACGCCACCGTACCGTCCACATCGGCAAAGTAGGCGCCACCGAAGTGGACTTCTATACGCCGGGTTCTCAAGGCGACCACTATTACCAGGTTTCACTAAGCGTGATGGACGAATCCACGCTCGCCCGAGAACTCCGCCCGCTCCGAATCATCGACGACAACCATCCCAAGACCCTGCTGACCATGGACCGCATCGGGAACGGGAATCACGCCGGCATCAAACAGACCAACATCATCGACTGGCTGCTGGAGTAGCGACGGTGCCGGCCACGCACCGTGACGTACGTGAATGCGCGACGGTGCGACGCAGATCGCGCGTCGCACACGCACGCACTCACGCACGCACACGCACGCGCACTCACGCGCCCGGGAGGGCGGCGTGGAGGGCGGTCATCACGACCAGGGAGATGACGGCGGTGACGGTCAGGGAGAAACCGGCGAGCTTCGCGTTACCGGTCAGGGAATCGGTGAACTTCGTCGAGAAGATCGTGATCGGGGCGAACGAGCCGAGGACGACGATCTCGCGGATACGCATATCGAACGGAAGCAGGAACCAGGCGGCGAGCGCGATCAGCACGCCGAACAGCGCGCGCCAGGCAATCACCTTCGCGAGCTCGATCTTATCCTTGCGATTGTCCGGAACCTCCATCATCAGGCCGATCATCGCCATCGCGCAGAACGCGTTCGCATTGGCGAACGGCGTGATCAACGTGACGATCGGCTGCGGGATGGTGATGTGCAGGAACATGAACACGAGCATCAGCATGTAGATGTCGAAACTGATCGAACCGAGGAAATCACGCGCGATGTTGCGCAGACGCAGCACCAGCGGCAGGCTCTTGAAATTGTCGTCCATGTGCAGCAGCGTGCGCGTGATCGTGAGCGAACCGGCCGTCGCGACCGTCGCGTTGCCGATGTCCAGCATGATGACCGGCAGGCCCGCGGACGCGCCCATGAACGTCTGCACCACAGGCAGGCAGAACGCGCCCAGATTCAGGCCGGACGCGTTGAGCATCTGGAACGCGCGGTAGTTGCGCTCGTCGCCGCGCGAACCCGCGTAGACGACGAACAGCGGGACGGCGCACGCGAAGAAGCCGAACAGCACGATCCACAGCATGCGCATGTCATGCTTGTTCGTGGCGAACGAGAGGATGATCGCGCACGGCAGGGTCAGGTTGAATACGAGACCCTGCGTCACCTTGTAGTCGCGGTCGCCGAACACGTGCAGATGCTTGAGCGCGTACGGGCCGATGATGGCGAGCAGCAGCGCGCCGGATTGGAACAGCATGGAATGGCCTTTTTGATGTGGGGTTGGTGTGGGTTGGTGTGATTGCGTAGGTTGTGGTTATGCGTGGGTTGTGGTTATCGGATACGCAAGACACCATAGGCGCGTGAAGGGCGGGCGGCGGCGGGACGGTCACATGGCGTTCATCGTTGGTGGCGGCGGTGGTATTGGCGCTGGCTCAGGACCAACGCGGTCAGCCGGATCAGGAACTCGCGCCACTGTTCGGCGTCCTTCAAGGTGTTGTTGTGCGCGGTCAGCACCTCCCAACCGACCGCGGTGAGCGCGGACTGGCGGGACACGTCGTCGCTCCACTGGTCGGCGTGATGACGTCCCGCGTATTCGATGCCGATGCGCAGATCGGGCAACGCCATATCCAGATATACGAAGGCACCGTTTTCGTTAATCGCCACCTTGTGGTTGACCTGTAATGAGCGAAGCTCCGGCAGCGGCTCGGCCTCCAATCTGAGACGAAGCCGGGTCTCCATCGAGGAATCGGTGTTCTCGCGCATGCGGCGCATGGCGTTTAGGCATTTCACGCGGCCTTTGAACCGCGGCGGCAGGACTTCGAACAGCGCATTGAAATCATCCGGGGTGAAATGCGGGTCGGATTGGTTGCGGCGCATCATCGAGTCGGCAAGCACCGTCAGCTCGTCCTCGTCGAGAATCCGCGCCATCTGAGCCCAGACCAGCAGCGGATGCGTCGCTTGCACGCCCTCGATGATCTGGCCGGGCGAATACTCGCGACGGTGTTCTTGGGGAATGGTCAGCCACGCGGGCTTGGTCAACAGATGGCATTGCACTCCATTCCAGATGCGCCGCTTCGCGGGGTCGTCCACGACGATGTGCAGCTTCTCCAGGTCAAGCGCGCCGCGCGGGAGCAGCGGCAGCTCGATGCCATGCAGCCGGAGGGCTGAAATCAGACCGCACTCGAATGCGACACCATGCCTGTTCGCGAGGTCCATGGCCTTGCGCAGTTCGTCAAGCCGGTTCAGCGCCAATTGCCTCATCGCAATGCCCGGGGTCGTCGGTGTGGTTGCAACGTTCATGGCATGAAGCGTAGGCGGTCATGGATCGGAGCTGAAATCCAGCCGGCCCGCGGTGGAGGAGCACGTATGAGACGGTGGATAACCGGAGATGACTTTCGGGAGGAACCGTACATGGGAGCCGCCGAGTGAGGATTTGCCCCATGCTTGGCAGTTCTGCACGCCATCGGGCCGGCCCGGGCCGGCCGGGGCCGGCCAAGTGTGTACAGGCGCATGGGGACAGGACCATACAGGGCGTATCCGTATCCGAACTTGTATGCTTCAGACGCATTCCTGCATGGTTCGGGTAGGTACCTGCATAGTCCAGGCGGAAACCTGTAGAAGAACCGGACGAACCTGTAGCCGATTGGCTTGAACCTGTAGGGCACGACCTTGAAGAACGTCTTCCCGCCGGCTGCCTGCAAGACCACGATCCTTGGAATTCCGCGGAAGTCGGCGACATAAATAATCGTAGATGCGGATGCCTTCAGGACCATACACTGCAGGTTGGCGTTATTCTCCTACATGTTGCATGCTCGTTTATGCACGTTGCCCTTCCAACCATGCACGTTACGTGCCCAACCACGCACAAAGCGGGGCAAACCATACATGTTCGAGAGCCCCAAGTCTCCGCGTTCCGGAGTTTCCACGCAGGTTCATGCCCTGTGGGCAAATCAGCCTGCAGCGTGCGCGGCATGCACAGCGTGCGCAGCATGCACAACGCAAGGCGGAGAGAACGAGGCCGCAGAAGGAGTGACGAGGCAAACGGGCATACGCGCCCGCGCGCTGCCCCCCATACGCCTATGTGATTTACGGGGGTGCCGTAACCAATAGGGGGTCAGGAAGGGGGCATGCAGCCTATCCGCTGAAGCTGAACAGGGGTATGGAGCCATACATACCCCCTAACCAGCAATCGGTGCACGCGTACGGGCGGCACAGACAATAACGGCGCTAGCACGAAAGCGGCGAGTTTCCGGGATTACCCGAGTCGCGCACATTACAGGCCTGACATGGCACCCCGTTCTGCGGTCCTCCATTCTGTCGATAGGGGGTATAAACGGGGGTAATGCGATTCGAAGACGCCCGGGCAGTAAGGGGGGAATAGCCCCCTAAAATGCCCCCATATTTTTTAGTAGTCAAACAGGCAACGCGGCACGGCGCCTTCCGTCCGAGCCCCAGGGGACGTGGTCGAGCCACCGAACGTTCGTTGTGTGTCACGGAGCACCATTCACGCCGCTAGCTCCTGCACCACCTGAGCCGAATGAGGCAGCTGAGATCAATCGGACATGTCTTGAGGGCAGGGTTAGTAGCCCAACTCCAATACTCCGTTCTTCTTTACACCATACCCCCGTAAAGATTCTTCGCAGCTGTCCCCCTATGCAATCCCCCTATAGGCAGAAATACCCCCTATTGTCAGCCACCACGGGGGGCTCCAGATCTCGCCACTTCTACCTGCATAGATCTGACAAGCTCTGGAACATCACGCCTCCGGGCGTCAGCACCGACATGACTCCGTCCGCTTCTTGCGCGTGGGTGTTATACCCCCTTCAATGCCCCCCTAACACCCCAAGAGCGCAAGCCATTAAAAATGGGGTTTATAGGGGGCATACCCCCTATAAACCCCTGTTGGCAGACCGTACTCAAGCGCCATCACCAATCGCGCGGCAGACACAACGGCAGACGCATCCGCAGCGCACCGGTCGGCGGAACCGGCCCCGAATCAGTCGTCGAGCACGTCGGGCAGCGGGCACGGCATCGGACGCCACGCGTTGTCGTGCAGGAGCTTGCGGGAATCCCACCAGCCCTTCGCGATCTGGACGACGCCGGTCTTCAAGTGCTCGCGGTCGACCATGACGAGGCGGATGAGCTCCTTCGCGGCGGTGGCGATTGTGCCGAGGCCGAAGAGGAACGGACGGTAGTCGCCGTACACCATGAAGTAGCGGGCCATGTAGCCGCGGTTGCGCATGATGTGGTAGCGGTTCATGTCGGACGTGGAGTTGAGCTGACGCAGGCCGGCGATGTCCCAGTTGCCGATTTCGCGCGTACGGCGCAGCACGACGTCGGGGATGACGATCGGCGCGGTGACCTTGCTCGCGCGGTAGCCGTAGATCGTGTCATCCCAATAGATGAAGAAGCGCGGATCGGGCAGGCCGATCTCCTTGACGACGCGACGGTTGAACAGGCCGCCCTCGAAGCACAGCGTGTTCATCGTGCGGAAGCCGGCGCGGCCGAACGCGGCCGGCGCGATCGGGTTCGGGATGCCGAGACCGATGCGGAAATCGTACTGCCAGTAGAACGGGCCGCCGTCATAGTCGAAGCGGCTGCCCTGGATGACCTCGTGGCGACGGGTCCACGGGGCGAGCTTGGCGATGCCGTCGGGCAGGACGGCGACGTCGTCGTCCATCACCCAGAACCATTCCGCGCCGAGCTGGTACGCCTTCTTCACGCCGGCGGAGAAGCCGCCCGCGCCGCCCAGATTCTCGGTCTGCGGCGCGTAGACGACGCGCGACTGGTTGCCGGAACGGTCGGCGACGGTCTTGCCCCACTGCGCGGTGACGTCGGCGGCGAAATCCTCGACCATGGACTTGGTCTCGTCGGAATGCTCGTTGTCGACGACGATGACGCGCCACGGCGCCTGTTCGAGCGCGAGAATCGACTCGAACAGGGTGGCGAGCAGGTTCTGGCGCTTGTAGGTGGTGATGACCATGGCGAGCTTGTCGATGGTCCTGGGGTCCTTCTTCGCGGTCTTCGCGGTCTTCGTGGTCTTCGCGACGGTTTTGTCGGTCTTCGCGGCGTTCGCGGTCGTCTTCACTTCGGTCATGGACGTATTCTCTCACCACCCGACGAACGGCGGCCACGACGTTTCCGGCATCGTCAGCACCCGGTCGACGACCACCACATTCCGTTAACCTTCACACCCTATGATTGTCAGTGGGGAGAAGGCTCACGACGCCCCGGAACGAGGCGAACGAGACCACCGTCGTCAACGTCGACGACGGCTCGCGACACGCCGATGGCACACAAGATTGGACACATCCGCAAATCCCATGCTATTCTCTCTCAATTGTGTGCTGAGCTTGCTTGTTCAGGAGTTCAGGGAAACACATGGAGGATTCGCCTAGTGGTCTATGGCGCACGCTTGGAAAGCGTGTTGGTGTAACAGCCTCACGAGTTCGAATCTCGTATCCTCCGCCAACAGGGTTTTCGGAGTTTTCCGGAAACCCTTTTTCATTGCCGACGACCCCGAGAAGTGGGGTCCAAGCGCTGCGGCGTCCAGCCCAAGGCGGACACGTCGAGACGGTGCGCTCGTTCAACAACCGGTTCGGACAGACGCGCAGCCAGAGCCCCGCATCCCACAGGCATCCCCCATCGGCCCGCACCCGTACCCGAACCTAGGAACCTTACCCACACCCCACTTCCTAGGTTCCTAGGTAACTTCCCAGGTTCGGGTTCGGAGTACGCAACGCAGCCCCGGCTTCTACTCGGAAGCCACCAGCCGGTACCGGCGCTTGGGACTGTACTTGGACCCGATGCCCTCGACGAGGTTCTCGTCCATCAAACCGGACAGGTAGTCGCGGATGGTTTTCGCCGATACTCCCGCCGCGTCGGCCAGTTCGGATGTGCTGGCGCTGTTCCGCTCCGCCAGATACGAGAGAATCGCCTGACGCATGTTGTCCCGCGAGTATGAGGTTCCTTCCTGCTCGGTCATTCTGCGATGTCCGAAGATGATGCGGAATTCGCTCAACGTACTCACCGGCACCGGCGGATCCATGAGCGCATCGGCTCGGACAGACGCGGCGCATGGCGCATCCTCACCCCATCACAGTCATCCCATGAGTGATGCGACGGCTCGTGCCAACATGGCGTGGACACAGTGACGGAGACGGAATCGTGGACTCCTGATGGAACCCAACCTCCACCCGAACCTAGGAACCTTACCCACACCCACTTCCTAGGTTCAGACCCCTAGGCCCGCTCCCGGGCAAGACACACGATTCCCATCACCCTTTAGCGAGCGACCCGCTCCATGCCATCGGCGAATCTGTCCAGGCGTAGCCTACGCAGATGTGCCAGCTCCTCGGCCATGGTACGCGGCGGATTATCCTTACTGGACACGACGGCGTTCATCGCATTCACGATGCCATCGTGGTCGCGCGTGAGCATCGTGCTCAGGAACTCGTCCGGATGAACGGCTTCCACAGCGTACCGTTCAAGACTCAGCGGCGGGAAATCCTTGAGGTTGTACGTAACGATGTAATCGGCATCGGCGGACAGGGCAGCGGCGAGCACGTGCCGGTCATCCGGGTCCGGCAGCTCAAGCGTCGCTTCGAGATGTTCCCAACCGTAGACGCAATGGGTAGGGTTCATCGGCGTGATGAACGAGAGCAGACGATCCGCCTGTTCCGGCGTACGATTGCGTCTTTCAATGAGCGCGCGGCGAGCCTCCTCTAGAATCCGCTCGGACCACACGGCGTCGATCACCTGTTCCTCGTCCAGCGTGAGCATGATGTCGAGCAGCCAGACCGCGGGAAAGACATTGGCGTCAAGCAATACGACGGGTTTCGTCACGATTCGTCCCCGGCTCGTCAGTCGAAATCGGCGACGTAGGCCGCATCATCGTCGCCGTACAGCCCCATCTCCACAGCCGCGTGGCGCATCGAAGCCAGGGACCGTTCCATGCGCTCACGCTCACGCTTCTGATAGTCCATCACATCGACCACATCCACCATGCGGCGACCGGCGGCACCATTGCGGGTGAACGGCAGCCTGCCGGAATCGAGGATGCGGGCCACCGTGCGCGCCGAGCAGTTCAGCAACTTCGCTGCCTCTCCCGTCGTAATCATGCGGCGACGTCCCATCGCACCGAACGCCGCGTTCAACGCCGCCTCATACGCCTCGGCGCTCAACTCCACCACGTCACCGTCCGAACCGACGAGCGCGCGATTGCCGCGCGGAATCGTCGTCCCACCGGCACGCGGCATTTCAAGTACAGCCGTCATGATTCCTCCTTATGTTGCCGCCATTCTATCAGTTTCTGACAAAATCGACAATAGTCAAAATTGTCCTGTTAATTCGCGTCGAATGGGCGCGAAGATGAGTCCGTGGAACCGTCGAAACGCGAAACCCCAGTCGGCAGTAAGGCGGAGCCAGCGTGAAGGTTGGGGTCTCGCATCCTCCGCCATCGCCCCGGAACCACGCGGTTCTGGGGTTTTTCGTTTTCCAGCAACCCCACGTAACCGGGCAACAGAGGCAACCCGGCAACCCCTTCAGGGCAATGCATCGATGTTGTTTCGCAGGTGCTCGATGAATCGCATGGCCGCCAAGGGGAGCCTGTCGCGGTCGGCATAGGCGATGGCGATGGTGCGGTCCACGGGCGGGTCGGTGGGACGCAGGACGATCCGGTAGTTGGCACTGGTGCGGTGGAGGATGAGTTCGGCGAGGATGCTGAAGCCCAATCCGGCCTCGACCATGGTCATGATCGAGTAGTCGTCGTGGATGCGCAACCGCACATTCGGCTTGAGCCCGATAGACGCGAACGCCTCCAACGGCTCGGAATAATGCCCCTCCTCCAGCAGGATCATGGGTTCCTTGGCGAGCGCGGCCAATGGCACCCGGTCAAGTGCTGCGAGCGGATGACCTTGCGGCAGGACGGCGAGCATGGCGCCCCGTTTGATGGTGATGGTCTGCACGTCGCGCGCGGCGGCGGGGTTGATGAATCCGAAGTCGATGGTGCCGTTGTGGATCCATTCCTGGATGGTGGTGTAGTCGCCTTGGTGCAGGACGAACCGCACGTTCGGGTGACGCTGTTGGAAGCCGCTGATGAGCCCCGGCAGCCAGTGGGCGGAGATGCTGGCGATGGTGCCCATGCGGATCACGCCGGTGTCGAGGCCGAGGATCTCGTCGGTCCGTTCGCGGATGCGCAGACCGTCCTCCACGTAGCGTTCGATGAGCGGGTAGAGCTGGCGTCCCTCCTCGGTGAGCGTGCATCCGCCGCGCTGCCGGTTGAGCAGGGTGACGTCGAGTTCCTTCTCCAGCGATGCGATCATCTGGCTGACGGCCGACTGGCTGCATCGCAGCTCGTCGGCGGCCGCGGAGAAGCTGCCGTATTCGACGATGTGCCGCAGGGCGAGATACCGGTTGTCCATAATCGTTCATCATAGACGTTGCATAAGCATCGCTTACATGTCCATTAGCGGATTTGATTGTACTTATCGTATATGCACGTCATACGATGGCCGCCATCGGACACGTCCAGCGCAGTTGGATCGTTCGACACATGCACGGGAACATCAATGAAGGAAAGGATCCCCCGATATGGCGTTGTTGCGTACGGCGTTCCGGGCCGCGTTGCCGCCCACGCTGCCGATCGCCGCCGGCTTCCTGTTCTTCGGCGGATCCTACGGACTACTCATGCATGCCAAGGGATTCCCAATCGTGTACCCGCTGGCCATGGGCTACGTCATCTTTGCCGGGTCGATGGAGTTCGTCACCGTGAATCTGCTGTTGTCCGCGTTCGATCCGTGGTCCGCGTTCCTGTTGGCGATCATGGTCAACGCGCGTCATCTGTTCTACGGTCTGTCGATGCTGGACACATTTCGTGGATTGGGCTGGAGAAAACCGTATCTGATCTTCACGATGATTGACGAGACATTCGCCATCGGTTCCAGCGTTCATATTCCGGCATCGGTCGACCGGGGATGGTTCATGGTGTTCGTCTCCGTCCTCTGCCGCTCCTACTGGTTCGGTGGAATAGCGTTGGGTTGGCTGGCCGGCGGCGTGCTTCCGTTCGACACCAAGGGCATCGAGTTCGTGCTCGCCGCCCTGTTCCTGTCGATTCTCCTCGAACAGTGGGATGACGACCGGAACCGGAAGGAGAGCGACGACAGCGACCCGCGTCCACACCCGGCGGTCGCGAATCTCGTGGATTCGGCTCGGCCTCATGCGCCTGCGCTGGTCGGGCTGTCGGCCTCCGCGATCTGTCTGGCGCTGTTCGGCCCGGACCGGTTCATGATTCCGGCCATGGCGCTGATGCTGGTGACGTTCCTGATATTGCGTACGAGATTGGAAGACGCGGACGACGAGCACGGCACCCGGAACAGGGAGGAACGATGATGACCATGACCACATGGCAAGCCGTCGTGACCATAGCGGCGGTCTCGTTGGGCACCATACTCACCCGCTTCCTGCCGTTCACGCTGTTTCCCGATTCACGCCGACCACCCAGAACCGTGACCTACCTCGGCAGGGTTCTGCCGCATGCGATGACCGGTCTGCTGGTGGTGTACGCGCTCAAGGACGTGTCGCCGCTCTCCGGATCCCATGGAGCGCCCGAGGCGATCACGGTCCTCGTCATCGTGCTGCTGCATCGGTGGCGCCACAGCATGCTGGTGTCCGTCGCCGGAGGAACCATCGCGTATATGATGCTCGTCCAGCTGGTGTTCGTGTGACGGGTTTGCGGATTCCTGCCCCGTTGGGGGATTCATGGCGACGGACATCCGACGGTAGACGACGACGGTAGACGACGAAAGCAATGGGAGACAAGTATGGCTATGCGGCAGTATGTGGTGGATGCGTTCACGGACAGGGTGTTCAAGGGCAATCCGGCGGCGGTGTGCCTGCCGGAATCATGGCCCTCTGACGAACTGATGGCGGATATCGCGATGGAGAACCTGTTCTCCGAGACCGCGTTCGTCGTACGCGAACCGGAAGGATGGCACCTGCGCTGGTTCACGCCGGGCGGCGAGATCGACCTGTGCGGTCACGCGACGCTCGCCTCCGCGTATGTGGTGCTGCGGTTCGTGGAACCGGACGCCGACGTGGTGCGGTTCCGCACGATGAGCGGCGTGCTGACCGTGACCCGACGGCGGGGCGGCGGGCGTGATGGCGACGACCACGCCGGCGACGTGTTCACGATGGACTTCCCCGCCTTCGACCTGAAACCCACACCGGTCACCGACGCGATGGAGCAGGCGTTGGGTGCCCGTCCGGCTGAGGCGTGGCTCGGCCGCGACCTGCTGTGCGTGATGCCCGACGAGCGGACCGTGCGCGGACTCGATCCCGACCAAGGGCTGCTTGAGGACCTGCCCGGCCTGCTGGCCAACGTCACGGCGGCCGGCGATGCGAGGTCGGGCTTCGACTGCGTGTCCCGCTCATTCGCACCGAAGCTCAACGTCCCCGAGGACCCGGTCTGTGGCTCCGGCCATTGCCACATCCTGCCATACTGGAGCAAACGCCTCGACAAGACCACGCTCACCGCGTATCAGGCCTCGGCGCGCGGCGGCGTCATCCACGCCACGGTCGGCGACGGCCGCGTCAGCCTCGGCGGCGGCGCGGCGCTGTTCTCCATCGGCACCATCCTGCCCGACTTCGGTTTTCGAATGTCCCGCATCGATTGACTTGTCCGCCCTGCAGTTCGATGATGGCGGGCGTGGGCATCATGGTGAAACGTATCTATGACGAGCCGGAACCCGATGACGGCTGCAGGATTCTGGTGGATCGGCTGTGGCCGCGCGGCATGAGCCGGGAACGCGCCGCCCTTGACCTGTGGCTAAAGGACATCGCGCCCTCACCCGGACTGCGCAAATGGTTCGGACATGATCCGGCGCGCTTTGCGAAGTTCTCCGAACGGTACCGGGCGGAACTGGACGCCAACGTAGAGACGGTCGCGTCCCTGCGCGACGTCGTCATGACCCATGAAACCGTCACGCTCCTGTATGCGGCCAAGAATCCGCTGGTCAATCACGCGGTCGTCCTGTGCGACTACATGGCCGGCGGTACGGGAATCATCAAGTCACACTGAAACGCAGGGGCACGGAAAGGAATCGGCCATGAGGAAGCTGGGACTGATCGGCGGGACCGGGCCGGAATCCACGATCATCTACTACAAGGAGATCACCGACGGGGCGCGCAGACGCTTGGGACAAGACCGGTTCCCGCATCTGAGCATCGAAAGTCTGGACGTGTTCGAGGTGCTGGGCTTCTGCAGACGCGCAGACTATGACGGGCTCACCGACTACCTGACCCATGGAATCGCCAATCTCGCCGTCGCGGGGGCCGAGTTCGCCGCGTTCACGGGCATTACGCCGCATGTGGTGTTCGACGAGGTGACGCGACGCTCGCCCATCCCGATCGTCAGCATGCTGGACACGTCCTGCCAGTACGCGGTTGACCGGCATTACGATCGAGTCGTCTTGATGGGTACCGGTCCGACCATGGACGGCGATTTCTTCCAGCACCCATTCCAAGTGCATGGCATCGACGTCGTCACACCGGACGATGAGGACAAGCGGTACATAGCCAAGGCAATCGAAACGGAATTGGAATACGGCATCGTCAGACCGGCGACCCGGAAGGCGCTGCGAGACATCGCCGTTCGGCTGGCCGAACGGGAGCATGCCGAGGCGATCGTGCTGGGCTGCACGGAACTGCCATTGGCGTTCGATGGCACGAGCCTACCGGTGAACGTCATGGACGTCATGCGCATCCACATCAACGCCCTCATCGACCGCATCATCGGCGAATGACCAGCACAATAGATCCTCTACTGAAACGACCACCAGCACATGTGGAAGTCACCCGCGCCTCACGGAACGCCCTATGGGTCGGGATGAAACGTTTCAGCGACTCCTCCTTGCCCAGCAGCAGCAATCCGGTCAATGTCGGCATGATCTTGCCGTCGATGGTCACCGTCAGCTGCAGGGATCGCTCCAGTTCCCCGTCAGTGAGCTCCAGTAGATTACGGTCGCCGGACTGGTACGTACCGATGATTCGGCGCAGCGAACTCACGCGCATTCCACGCCCCACACACACCGCGAAGGCCCGTCACCGAGCCGGCCTGTCTGCGCCGTCGGGGCTCTCGGCATGCTGCTGTAACCTGTAGCTGGTATCCGCAAGGAGGGCAGCATGGCCGTATTCGAGGACGATTTCATGGACATCCAGGCGGGTCTGGTCGCGCTTGCCTTGGAGGCCGTCGGCGACGTCAACGTGGAGGATGTGTACATATACGGATCCATCGAGGGCTGTATGACGGCCTTCAACGTGTTCTTCCGCGTGGACGGAACGATTCAATACCTGCGGGATGTGGTCGACGACCAGTCAATCAGATTGCAGGTGCTGGAATTGGGCACCGGCGACTTGGGAAAGCTCCGCGACCTGTGCTTCGCGAACGGCCACGACTGCCCAACCCAGATCCGGGGTCGCTACAACGCGGCCTCCGGCGGCTACCGTGCCCATTATGCCTATGATCCCATCGTCTGCGACGAGCAGCATGGCATCGCGCCTTCCGAGGCGTTCGTCATGTGGGTGGACGACGTGCGGGCCGGCCGTGACGATCTGGCCTCGGACGATGCCGAGGAATAGGTGAAGCTCAGCGCTCGATGCCGTATTCGTCGTACACGTAGGCATCGTACTGGCTGTCGTCGAGATGCGACGTGTTGTAGTGATACGCGTCGTAATGGTTGTCGTTCTGCATGATCGCTCCTTCGTTCGTTCGTCCCTTGAGTCGGACCTCATCGTTGTCGGTATCCGGTGTACTCCGCGCGCGTTTCCGCAGGATGTGTGTTCGACCACGCGCAGGTGAACTCGTGCCGTCATCATCGTGAATGCGATGATGACGGGTGCCGCGACCGCGACGGTACGGCGCGACCCGCGCGACCTGCGCGACCCGCGCGACGTGCCGACTTGCGCGATGTGCGATGACGTGCCATTATGTTCAGGTTGCCTTTATGGGGTCGGGCTGAAAGGCCTGGCCGCGGAGGGAACGGATCGGCGGATTTCCCAAGCGGTCAAAGGGAGCTGACTGTAAATCAGCCGCTTCGTGCTTCAGTGGTTCGAATCCACTATCCGCCACGCCCCGATAGCTCAGTGGTAGAGCACTTCCTTGGTAAGGAAGAGGTCGTGAGTCCAATTCTCACTCGGGGCTCTCCGAAAGGAACCAACTACGCCCCTGTAGCTCAGTTGGTTAGAGCAGCTGACTCTTAATCAGCGTGTCCAGGGTTCGAATCCCTGCGGGGGCACAGACAAGACCGGAATCGAAAGATTCCGGTCCTTTTGCATTTCCGGCCGCCCTCAGTCAGGCGGCCTATAGGAATTTTGGCTCGGCCTGTCAGCTCCCGCCGGCGGGAGTGGGAGGCCGGGCGCCGACGACCATCCAGTTCAGGGTTTCTCGCTTGAGAGGGGTACATCTCTGCTGTCTCGAATGCGTATCTGCGTTGCGAGGGGTACCAGACCCGAGTCATTCCGAGGCCACACACCGATATGACGCCATCTGCACCGGCATTCCCCCTGTCCAAGTACCCCTCATACGCCAGTTACGCTTGGAGAGCGACGGGGAAGTACCCCTTTCAACCGAGAAAGCACAGGAATCGGCAGCTCCCGCACATCGCCAGCGGAGGCCGCAAGCGAATGCTCCCATCGGCATCGCCGCGATTGGACGCGCCGAGGCCCACAACGCATCGCGATCGCCGCACAGGCGACCGGAAGACCTGATGCCTGATAATGGATGGTGACGAAACATCCATACGCCCAACGGGGCCGACGAACGGGAGCGCATCATGGCAGATGAGACCACCCAGACCACCAACGAGACCGGGCAGCCCGCACAGCCGCAGCCAGCACAGCCCACGCAAACCGGGCGACCCGCACAGCCCACGCAAACCGGGCAACCCGCACGGCACCACCAGTGCAGGTGCGGCAACGGACACGGGCACGGCGCATGCCGCCGCGACGCCGAAGGGCACGCCATCACCGCCGAATCGCATCTGGGTTATGTCGCCGATCTGGCCTCGCTGATCGACATCCAGGAGGAGGCGACCGTGTCGCGCACGGTGCTGCGCGAGGACGGGCTGCGCGCCGTGCTGTTCGCTTTCGACAAGGACCAGGCGCTGAGCGAACACACCGCGGCCATGCCCGTGACGATCCAGGTGCTCGAAGGCCGGCTGCGCATCGGCGGCGGTGAGCGCGAGGTCGAGCTCACGGCGGGCGGCATCGTGTATCTGAGCGCGCGCCTGCCGCACACGGTCTACGCGCTCGAGCCGAGCAAGATGCTGCTGCAGATGTTCGACAACCGCGGCTGAACGCAACCGCTCCGGACGGGCGAAGGCGCGGAGACACGAGAGCCGGAGGAACGGCAACCCGAGGGCCCGCCGATGCGTGACAAACGCGTCGACGGGCCCTCGCCGGATCGGCACCAGACCGGCCTCACCGGATCACCGGGAGGCCGGCCCCGCGCCGATTCCAATCACTTGGTCGGGACCTTGCCTTCCTGCGCGTGGTCGAAGTTCGGCACGTTCTTCGCGTCGAACTTGTACACGCCGATGTTGGCGGAGCTCGGGTCGTTGCTCGAATTGAACGGGCCGATGCCGGTCACGCCCTTATAGTGGATGCTCTTGCCGGACTTCAACGCGGCGAGGCACTCCTTGTAGGTCGTGCACACGGTGCCGCCGTTCGCGCCGGAGACGGCGGCCATGTTCTTCTGGATGGTCTCGCCGTCGGCGCTGCCGCCCTTCTGCGCGGCGAGCGCGGCGAGGATGATGCCGTCATACGTTTCGGCGCCGTAGGTGAAGGTGCTGATGTCCTTGCCGTACGCGCCGACGAGCTTCTTCTGGAACTCGTCGGACGCCTGCACGCCCGGGATCGTGCCCTTCGAACCTTCGAGGAGCCCCGCGTCGAGGTCCTTCGAATAGTCGGACGTGTTGCCGTCGACGAAGTACAGTTTGTGCGTGTCGACACCGGCGCTCTTCAGCGCCTTGACGAGCGGCTTGGTCTGGCCGAAGGCGATCACGGCGACGGCGTCCGGGTTGCTCGCCTTGATTGCGGTGGCGATGGACGAGAAGTTCGTCTCGGTCGGGTCGAACGCGTCCTTCTCGCCGTAGACGATGTTGACGCCCGCGTCCTTCACGGTCTTGACGACCGTGTCGCGCAGACCGGTGCCGTACTCGTCGTTGAACACCGCGATGGCGAGGTTCTTCACGCCGTCCTGCGCGATGACCTGGCCGAGCACGGTGCCCTGCACGGTGTCCGGCGGGACGGTGCGGAAGAAGTACGGGCTCAGTCCGGAGAAGTCGGAGCTGGTGGCGCCCATCGAGAGCATCGGGATTTTCTGTTCGGTGATGGTCTTGTACACGTTCTTGACGACGGCGCTGGAGGCTGGGCCGATCACGAACGACGGGTTCTTCGACATCACGGACTGCACGGCGGACGTGTTCTGGTCCGCGTGATCCGCGTCGGAGGTGTCGGCGTCGGTGGTGGTCACGTCTTTGCCGAGCACGCCGCCTGCCGCGTTGATGTCGCTGACGGCGAGTTTCTCGGCGGCGAGTTCCGGCGGTGCGAGGTACGCGAGCGAGCCGGTTTCCGGCCAGAGTCCGCCGAGCACGAACGCGTCCTTCTTGCCGGATGAGCCGGATGCGCCGGCACTGGACGACGAGCCGGCCGAGCCGCAGCCGGCGAGCGCCATGACGGCGGCTGCGACGACAGCCGTCGCGGTGATTAGGATCCTCTTTTTGCTGTTCATGATTGCTTCCTCTCTATTCAAGCGAATATGAACGTGTGACGGGGCGATGTGATTGTCGCCTTGTGATGGTGCACCCCCTCAGTCCCGCTTCGCGGGACAGCTCCCCCTTCAGGGGGAGCAAGGAAATCGCATGCGCCGAGCGCATTCCGCCCCTGCGTTCCTGCGCCCCCTTTAGGGGGAGCTGGCGGCCGGAGGCCGACTGAGGGGGCGCTTGCGGCCGGGATTCGGTGTCTCTCCCTCCGTCCGCCTTCAGCGGCCACCTCCCACGTCAGAGGGAGGCAGAGCCGGGGTACAGGTCACTGGCCTTCTGCGAGAAGGTCGGTGATGTGTGTGGCTTCAAGGCGCACCGAGGGAAGGCGTGCGAAGGCACGTCGACCGAGGAGCAACGCCGAAGACACACCATCACTGGCCTTCTTCTTCGACTTCTTGTTCGAGGTTGCCTAGGTAGAGGGAGATGACTTTGGGGTCTTCCAGGAGGTCTCGGCCGCGGCCGGAGTAGGCGTTGCGGCCTTGGTCGAGGACGTAGCCGCGGTCGCAGATCTGCAGGCAGCGGCGCGCGTTCTGTTCGACGATGATGACGGAGACGCCGGCCTTGTTGACCTGGCGCACGCGGATGAAGGTCTCGTCCTGGAGCATCGGCGACAGGCCGGCGGAGGGCTCGTCGAGGAGCAGCACGGACGGGTTCATCATCAGGGCGCGGGCCATGGCGACCATCTGGCGTTCGCCGCCGGACAGGGAGCCGGCGAGCTGGTCCTTGCGCTCCCCCAGCTTGGGGAAGATCGAGCACACGTAGTCGAAGCGTTCGTTGAACTTCTTCGGTGCCTGGTAGGCGCCCATGTGCATGTTCTCCGCGATGGTGAGCGAGGGGAACACGTTTTCGGTCTGCGGTACGAAGCCGACGCCGAGGGAGACGAGCTTGTCGGCACGCAGGTTGGTGATGTCCTCACCTTTCAGGATCAGGTGCCCGGAGTGGATGTGGACGAGTCCGAACAGTGATTTGAGGAGCGTGGATTTGCCGGCGCCGTTCGGGCCGATGATGCCGACGATCTCGCCTTCGTGGAGGGTGAGGGATGCGCCGTTGAGGATGTTCACGCCGGGGATGTAGCCGGCGACGAGGTCGACGGCGTCGAGGAGGGGTTCGCCTTCCGGCTCGCCCACGTGGATTTCGGCGCGCGGGCGCGTGTCGGTCGTGGGCGCGGCGGGCGCGGTCAGTGTTGCGGTGTCAGTCATCGTATGGCCTCCTTGACCCCCTCAGTCCGCTTCGCGGACAGCTCCCCCTGAAGGGGGAGCAGGATGTTGGGATACCCGCCCAGTCCGGCCGAACCGGACAGCTCCCCCTGAAGGGAGCGCATAGTGTCGGAACCGGTCATGTCAGTGTTCCTCGCTTTCCTTGAGGTCCATCACCGAGTCGTCGCCGAGGTCGATGTTGGCGTGGGCGCCGAGGTACGCGTCGATGACGGCGGGGTCGTTCATCACGCTCTTCGGCTGGCCTTCGGCGACGA
This sequence comes from Bifidobacterium sp. LH_419, assembly GCF_056356955.1. Taxonomy (NCBI): domain Bacteria; kingdom Bacillati; phylum Actinomycetota; class Actinomycetes; order Bifidobacteriales; family Bifidobacteriaceae; genus Bifidobacterium; species Bifidobacterium sp. LH_419. Next base: position 41,231 of record NZ_JBKEVG010000015.1, on the reverse strand, counting down.
TCTTGCCTTCGGCCATGACGGTCACCCAGTCGGCGATGTGGCGGACCATGTTGATGTCATGTTCGACGAACAGCACGGTGGTGCCCTCCTCGCGCAGCGACAGGATGTGGTCGAGCAGCGACTGCTTCAACGCCGGGTTGACGCCGGCCATCGGCTCGTCGAGCATGACGAGCTGCGGGTCGCTCATCAGCGCACGCGCCATTTCGAGCAGCTTCCTCTGGCCGCCGGAAAGCGAGCCGGCGAAATCGTCCTTCTTCTTGATGAGCAGGAAGCGTTCGAGCAGCGCCTCCGCCTTCTCGATGTTCGCCTGCTCCTGGCGACGCCACAGGCCGGGCACGAGCGCGCGGAACAGGCCCTCGCCGGGCTGGACGGGCGCGCCGAGCAGCATGTTGTCGAGCACGGTGAGGCGGCTCATCACCTTGGTCAGCTGGAACGTGCGGACCATGCCCATGCGCGCCACCTGTTCGGGGTGCACGTGCGCGAGATCCTTGCCGTCGAACCGCCACGCGCCCGTGTTCGGGGCGTCGAAGCCGGTCATCAGGTTGAAGAACGTGGTCTTGCCGGCGCCGTTCGGGCCGATCAGCGCGGTGATGCCGTGCCGTTCGATCTCGAAGTGCCTGACGTCGACGGCGGTCATGCCGCCGAACCGGCGCGTCACGTTGTCGGCCACGAGGATCGGATCGGGCTTGTGCACGCCGGGCTCGTTCTTGACGAACTTGAGATCCTCCTTCACCTTGTCGCCGAACGCGGTGGAGATGAGATGCTCACCTTCCGGGGCCTTGGTGGCCCATTTGGCGAGGTCGTGGAACGGCTTGTTCCTGAGTGGTTCAGCTGTGTTCTCAGACATTGAAGGCCAGCTCCTTTCGGTCTCCCAGCAGACCCTGCGGTCTGAAGATCACCAGGCACATCAGTGCGACGCCGACGATCACCCATCCGAGCGATTCGACCTGGTTGGAGGAAATGACGGTTTCGGGGATCGCGCCGCGCATCAGTTCCTTGACGAACGTGAGTAGCACCCACAGCAGGCAGGAGCCGATGATCGGCCCGAAGATCGTGGCGGCGCCGCCGAGCAGCAGGATCGTCCACGCGTAGAACGTGACCGCGCGTCCCAGCGAATCGGGCTGCACGGAACGCGGCAGGACGAAGATGATGCCGCCGAGCGCGCCGAAGATGCCGCCGATGATGAGCGCCTGCATCTTGTAGACGGTGACGTTCTTGCCGAGCGAGCGGATCGCGTTCTCATCCTCGCGGATGCCCTTGAGCACGCGGCCCCACGGGGAGCGGAACCAGCGCCAGCACAGCACGGCGGCGATCGCGACGAGCACCCAGGCGACGATGCGCAGCCACCACGAGTTCGCGATGTTGTTCGAATACGTCCAGAACAGGAACGTGGTCGAATCGTTCGGCAGCGGCGAAAGGTTCTCGAACTTCGTGGTGAAGTCCTGCGGCGAGATGCCGGCCGAGCCGCCGGTGATCGTCGTCATCGCCGTGGAACGGCCGATGATGCGGATGATCTCGGCCGCGGCGAGCGTGACCATGGCGAGATAGTCGGGCCCGAGCTTCAACGTCGGGATGCCGAGCAGCAGTGCGTAGATCACGGCGAGCAGGATCGCGGCGCACACGGAGGTGAACAGGTTCGCGCCCATCGACTGCGTGATCGCGAAACCGTACGCGCCGAGCAGCATGAAGCCCGCCTGGCCCATGTTCATCAGTCCGGTCATGCCGAAGTGGATGTTCAATCCGATGGCGGCGAGCGCGTACGCCGCCGTGGTGGGCGCGATGAGCTCGCCCAGCGTGTTGGTGATGATGGTCATGATGTCCATGTCTCAGCCCACCCTTTGCTGTTTGCCGAAGATGCCCTGCGGGCGCACCAGCAGGACGATGATGAGGATCGCCAGCGCGCTGGCGTATCGCATGTCGTTGGGGATAACGAGCGAGCTCATGTCCGCGACGATGCCGATGATCAGCGAGCCGACGAGCGCGCCGTTCGCGGTGCCGAGGCCACCGAGCGTGACGGCGGCGAACATGAGGAGCAGCAGCGTCGCGCCGGTGTTCCACGAGATGCCGTTCAGGTAGACGCCGAGCAGTACGCCGGACAACGCGGCCATCGCGCAGGAGATGATCCACACGATGCGCACGACCTGTTCGACGTTGATGCCGGATGCGGCGGCGAGCGCGGCGTTGTCGGAGACGGCGCGCGTGGCGCGGCCGAGTCGCGTCCGGTAGAGGAACAGGCTCACGCCGACAATCGCGACGATCGCGATGGCCGCGGAGATGAGCGTCGGCGAATCGGTGGTGATCGGGCCGACCTGGAAGCTGTTCGGCACGGATTTGACGATGCCTTTGATGTCGCCGCCGAAGAAGAACTGGAACAGGTATTGCAGCGCCATCGACAGGCCGATCGTGACGATCATCTGCTGCATGGTGCCGACGTGCTTGCGGCGCAGCGGCGCCCACACGATCTCGTTCTGAATCCAGCCGGTGAGACCGCCGATCGCGATCGCGACGATCGCGGCGGGCACGAGCGGCCAGTGCAGGATCTGCGTGCCGACGAACGCCATGAGGCCGCCGAGCGTGACCTGCTCGCCGTGTGAGAAGGAGCTCAGTCCGGTGGTGCCGTAGACGAGATTCATGCCGACGGACATGAGGCCGAGCATGAGGCCGAAGATCACACCGGAGTAGAGCTGCTGCCAGAATCGTGCGCCGATGTTCGAGCCCGCGCCGCCGGCGTCGGACGAGGCCGGCGCGGTCGAGGAGGTCGAGCCGGACGCGCTCGAACCCGAACCGGATTTGCCGGACGCGGTGCCGGAACCGGAACCGCCCGACCCGCTCCCGGCCGGTGCGGGCTTGTCGAAGCGGACCACCTGGCGGGCCGCGTCGAAGCTGTTCTTCTCGACCTTGACGGTGGCGGTCGCGGCCTTGAGTCCGTGCTCCTTGGCGACGGACTCGTCCATCGTGACGGTGTACGAGCCGTCCTTGCCGACGCTGAACGCCCAGTTGCCATTCGCGTCGGTCGTGGTCGTGGCGCTTTCCGCGCCGGTGAGCTTCAGTTCGACGCCGGCGATCGGCTTCTTGGACGCGTCCTGCAGGATGCCGTTGACGCATCCGTTCGTGGCGGACGGGTTGCATGTGGGGACGGCTTCGGCCGCCTGGGCTTGGTTGGGTGGTGTGAAACAGAACGCCATCAGTAGGGTCAATGCCGCCGCGCAAAGCGACGAGCGCAACAATCCCATTCGACGACGCCGTTCGATGTTCTTCACGGCTGTCATGTGAATGTCCTCTCTGGATTTGTCTCACAACCTAGAGAGGCAAACAGCGCTCACCGTTATGCCATGATTTCCCGCGAGTTACCGTGAGGCCCGCATATTACCCGAGTATGTCGCGGCGCCGCGTTTGGTTTCACGGGCATTACAACATGTCGCCCACGTTACAGAATCGGGGCGCGTGATGGCCCCCTCTGACGAGGGGGCTCCCGGCGAAGCCGGGTGGGGGAGAGATACCGGGAACGTTACGTTCCAGCTATCTCTCCCTCCGTCATCGCTACGCGATGCCACCTCCCTCGTCAGAGGGAGGCGAAGAAGATGGGTCTCCTCCTCAGAGGGTGTCGGATATCGTCATGCGCCGAGGGAGGCGAGCCACCAGCCAGCGGCGACGCACAGAATCGGCACGAGAATCGTCATCGCGCAGTAGAACGCGGCCATGCGGTGGCGGCCGGCGCGCGCGAGCGACACCATCTCGTTGATCGCGGTGGAGAACGTCGAGAATCCGCCGAGGAATCCGGTCACGAACAGCAGATACGCGTGATGGTCGACGGTGGCGGACGCGTAGGCGCCGGCGGCGATGCCCGCGCAGAACGTGGCGATCACGTTGATGATGAACGTGGACAGCGGGAACGCGCGGCTCCACCAGCGCTGCACCGACGTGTTCACGATGAAACGCGTCACCGCGCCGACGCCGCCGCACAGGCAGACAAGCAGGAACGTCATCGCGTCGCCTCCCGTCCGTCGCCATGCGACAATCCGTCCTGCGACGGTCCGGCGTGACGCGCGGCGTCGTCGCGACGCTCCTCGCCATGCGCGTCGCCGGTGACGGGATCGCCGACCATCGGAATCTCATCGGTGACCGGCGCCGGCTCGAACGACGGAATCGCCGATCCGCCGACGAAATCACCCGAAACACCGGAATCATCGGAAACACCGGACGCCGCCGACGCCGCGACACGCGGCACGGCAGGCGGCAACGGCTGACCATAATCACCCTCCGGCGGCGTGGACGCCTTGATCTCGACCGGACCGGACGCCGGATCGCCGACCATGATCGGCTTGTCGGCGAGCGCGACGCCGTCGACGTCACGCTTCGGCGCGGCGTGCGCAGGACCCGCCGCGCCGGAAGCGGCGGCGAGCGCATCGGCGACGACGCGCGCGGAGCGGCGCGAGGACGCCGCCAGCGCGAGACGCACGCCCGTCGCGGCGACGATGAGACCGCCCGCGAAACTGGCGAACATATAGAAGAGGAAGCCGCCGATTTGATCGGCGTGAATGGAGATGAGCTCCTCGATGACCATCGCGGACAGGGTGGAGAAACCGCCGCACATGCCCATGCCGATGCCGCGCGAGGCGAGCTGTCGCACGCGTTTGCGGATCCACGCGGCTTGCGACATGTAGGTGGAGACGAACGCGAAGACGAGACACGCAATCATGTTCGCGAGGAACGTGGCCGTGTGGAACGCGCTGAAGAAACCGTGCGCGGCGGCGGGCGCGGGCAGCAGCAACGACAGAGCGTAGCGCATGGCGGTGCCCACGCAGCCGCCGACGAACACGACGAGATAGATCATGCCGTCGGCGAGCGGATTGAACTGCGCCTGCACGCGCTTGGCGGGGGCGAGCGGAATCGCGGGAGGGGCGGGCGCGGCGGCGGCGCCCTGCGGATGCGGCACACCCGCCGCGTACGAACGGGCGTGCGCGGCGGTCATCTCCTGCGTCGCCGGATCAGGCTCGGCGAAATATTCGGGCTGTTCGGTCGTGACGGCCATATCGGCTCGGCGGACGGGCCGGCGTCAGTCGATGAGCGAGTGGACGGAGATGATGTGGTCGCGCTGCGGGCCGGTGCCGATCGCGGAGATGCGGCAGTTGCTCAGCTCCTCGAGACGCTTCACGTACGCCTGGCAGGTGGCGGGCAGCTCGTCGAAGCTGTGGCAGCCGGAGATGTCCTCGTCCCAGCCGGGCATGGTCTCGTAGATCGGCTTCGCGGCGGCGAAGGCGGCCTGGTCGGTCGGCATGTCGTCGTGGCGTTCGCCGTCCACGTCGTAGGCGACGCAGATCGGAATCTCCTTGAGGCCGGTGAGCACATCGAGTTTCGTGAGCACGATGTCGGTCAGGCCGTTCACCTGGCTCGCGTAACGGTTGACGACCGCGTCGAACCAGCCGCAGCGGCGCGGGCGGCCGGTGGTCACGCCGAACTCGTGGCCCTGCTGGCGCAGCCATTCGCCGGACTCGTCGAACAGCTCGGTCGGGAACGGGCCCTCGCCCACGCGGGTCACGTACGCCTTGGAGACGCCGATCACGCGGGTGATCTTCGTGGGGCCGACGCCGGTGCCGGTGCAGGCGCCGCCGGCGGTCGGGTTGGAGGAGGTGACGAACGGGTAGGTGCCGTGGTCCACGTCGAGCATCGTGGCCTGGGCGCCCTCGAACAGGACGGTCTTGCCTTCGTCGAGCGCCTTGTTGAGGATGAGGCCCGTGTTGGCGACGTACGGCTTGAGACGCTCGCCGAGCTTCAGGAGCTCGTCGGTGGTCTGGTCCACGTCGATGGCGCGACGGTTGTACAGCTTGACGAGGATCTGGTTCTTCTGGTGCAGGCTCGCCTCGACCTTGTCGTGCAGGTGGTCGGCGTTGAACAGGTCGTGCACGCGGATGCCGACGCGGTTGATCTTGTCCGCGTAGGCGGGGCCGATGCCGCGGCCGGTGGTGCCGATCTTGTGCTTGCCGAGGAAGCGTTCGGTCACCTTGTCGAGCGTGCGATGGTACGGCGCGATGATGTGCGCCGCCTCGGAGACGAGCAGGTGGGAGCAGTCGATGCCACGGGCCTCGAGGCCGTCGATCTCCTCGAACAGGACCTCCGGGTCGACGACGACGCCGTTGCCGATCACCGGGGTGAGATGCGTGTTGATGATGCCGGAGGGCAGAAGGTGCAGCGCGTACGACTCATCGCCGACGACGACGCTGTGACCCGCGTTGTTGCCGCCGTTGAAACGCGCGACGTAATCGACCTTCGTGCCGATCAAATCCGTGGCCTTGCCTTTGCCTTCGTCGCCCCACTGGGCGCCGATCAGAACGATTCCAGGCATGATGCACCTCCGCAATTGCATGATTTCCGCATGATTCCGCCGGGGAACAAGACTACCTTACGGCCCCTACGGTGGCGCGCGGCGTCTCGTTTGGGGGAAGACCCTCCGAGGTGGAATCCGTGAGACAAGCGGCCCGGCGGACCGTTGGCAGGCGACGTTGCGGACGGCCGGCGCAAGAAATCCCGGGAATACGCCCTATCGTCCGGGATTCCTTGCACTGAGATGACGCCAGCGCAAAGAATCCCGGAAAACAACGGCCTCGTCCGGGAATGGTTGTACTGACCTTGTCTCAGCGCAACTATTCCCGGACGAGAGGAAACGAGCAGACCATCGGGCATACATGTTGGCCCATAGCCTGATTTCGTTTTCTTGGTTGGCAGGGGTACTTTCCCGTCATTCTCCGAGCGTAACCGGCGTATGAGGGGTACATGACCGGGGGAATATCTCGGTTTGTGCCGGTGCAGATGGCACCATGTCGGCGTGTGGACTCGGAATAATCCGGGTCTGATACCCCTCGCAACGCAGATACGCGCTCGAGACAGCAGAGATGTACCCCTCCCGAGCGAGAAACCGCGCTCAACCATAAACCCGCGCTCGGCTTTCTGAACAGTCGGTCAAGATTACAAAAAGGAAACCCCTCCGCGGGCTGCGCCGCCCGGAGAACAGTCCAGTGGACTGTTCTTAGGCGCAGGTCGGCGAAGCCGACGACGGCCGGCCGACACATGGGCGGGAATCAGTAAAAGAAAAACCCTCCGGGGCCAAGCCGTAAAGCGAACGGTCCAGTGGGCCGTTCGCAGGCTTGGGTCGGCGAAGCCGACAGCTGCCAGCCCGGCGGTCGGGCGGGAATCAAGTAAAAGAAAAACCCTCCGGGGTGGAATCCGGAGGGTTTGTGGAGCTGATGGTAATCGAAACCACGACCTCTTCGATGCGAACGAAGCGCTCTACCAACTGAGCTACAGCCCCTTGGTTTGTTGTCTTGCTCCGCAGGACAACTCGACCAATATTATCCCGCGTTCAGGATTTCGCAACCCGACACGCCCGGGAAATTGAAGATCGCTCGCGATCGCACAGCGACCACCCGGCGATCACTCCGCCTCAGCCACGTGGTGCGGAGCCGGCTCGGCGGTCTCCCCCTTCTTCTTGCCGAACTTCGCCTTGACGAGGCCGACGATCGTCGGAATCAGCGAGACGGCGAGAATCAGCACAATCACGAGCTCGAAGTGCTTCTGCACGGCGGGGATGTTGCCGAAGAAGTAGCCGAGCAGCGTGAACAGGGACGACCAGATGAAGCCGCCAAGCACCGAGAACGGCGTGAAGCGGCGCCAGCGCATGCCGGAGATGCCGGAGATGAACGGCATGAACGTGCGGATGAACGGGAAGAAGCGGCCGAGGAACACGGCGAGCGGACCCCACTTCTCGATCATCGCCTCGGTCTTCGCGATGCGCTCCGGCGTCATGGCCTTGACCTTGCCGGAGGCGATGATGCGGCGACCGAAGAAGTGGCCAATGAAGTAGTTGCACTGGTCGCCGATGATCGGTGCGCACCACACGACGGGCAGCAGGTAGTGCAACGGCAGCGCGACCTGGCCGGTGGCGACGTCGGGCGCGGCGAACACGCCGGCCGCGAACAGCAGGGAGTCACCGGGCAGGAACGGGAAGAAGACAACGCCGGTCTCGATGAAGACGATGAGGAAGATGAAGCCGAGCGTGGGCGCGACGCCCATCGCGATCCAGCTGGCGATGGCCGCGCGCGGATCCTTCAGCAGTTCGATGATGAAATGTACAAAACCCATGGATTTTCCGTGTTTCCTATGCTCTCTTGTCTTATGCGGACTGCCTCTCGGAGAGGTCTCGCGCAGACGGATAAGGGGCCGCCGGCAATCGGACGGACGGCCGCGAATCAACCGCCAATCACCATACCAGCAGCCCCTATAAGAAATGACTAAGAGACCGCGCTTCCGGCCGCGTCACGCCTCGGCGGCGAGCGCGGCGAGGCGCTTGCGCACGATCGTGTCGATCGCCTCCGCGTCGACGCCCGCATACCCGTCGATCGACGTGAACTGCGGCCCGTCCGACGTGTCGGTGCGGATCGTGCACGTCTGCGCGATGACGGTCGCCCCGGACGCGGCACCGGCGGCGAGGCCGACGGGCGTGTCCTCGAACACGGCGCAGGAGGCCATGTCTTCGGGCGCGATGCCGAGGCGCGAGGCGGCGAGCAGGTACGGTTCGGGCGACGGCTTGTGCTTGGCGTCGTCGTCGCCGCACACGTAGCCGGAGAACAGGCCGGGCGCGGCGGCGAGCACGTTCTCGACGATCGGGCGCGGCGAGGTGCTCACCAGCATGGTCGGGATTCCGGCCTCCTTGAGCGAGCGCAGGGTGTCGAGCACACCGTCGATCCACGGCATGTGCATCTTCTCGTGTTCGAACACGTAGGCCTTGAGCTGCACGTCGATCTCCTCGACGCTCAGCGTGCACCCGTGTTCGATCATCTTGCGGGCCACGTCGGGCACGGGCGTGCCGGAGCATTCCCAGCCGAGATCCTCCGTCCAGTGGCCTCCGTTGGCCTCGGCGAGTTCGATTTCGCCGTCGTGCCACAGCGGTTCCGAGTCGATGAGCGTGCCGTCGAGATCCCAGAACACGGCTTTGAGCTGCATGGTTCCTCCATCCATCACGGTTGGGCGGGTGCGTTTCCATGTCCATCTCACCAAAGCGCGGCGACAGATCCGCCGCGACACGCGGCCCGGCGCGCGCGAGCGCGACGCGGTCCGCGCAGGTCGCAACGTGATTGCGATTTCCGTGGACGATTGCGATATTCCGTGCGACGGTACGACGGTCACGCGATGACGCGATGGCGACGGCGATGATGCGATGACGCGATGGCGACGGCGATGATGCGATGACGACGGTCACGCGGCGATGATGACGTGACGATCGATTGCGCGATTCCCGATGCCGCCGAGACACCGACGCCGGCAAAGGACGGCAAACCCCGTGATGGCGATGGAAGGGGTTACAATATCCAGCAAACGTCATGGGAACGCTCACAATGGGGTGCCGCATGACGGGAACAGCGGACACGGCGACGAGGCGACTCCCGCACGGAACAGCTCCATGGAACGGCTCCACGGAACGGACGACCCACGGAACGGGATGGAAGACCCGGACCGACGGCACGACGACCGGCGAATCACCCGAACGCGCCCACCGCAACGGCAACAAGAAGAAGGAACCGCATGCACGAGAACAAGGGCGCGCCGAAGCGGACGCACCTATGGCAACGCAACCAGACCGGTAAAGCCGACCAGACCGGCCAGACCTACCAGACCGCCACTTCCCCGGCCCACGACGCCGCGGGCCGCAACCTGCGCCGCGTCACCGCCGCGCTCGCCTCCCTCGCGATGCTGGGCACGTTCGCGGTCGCCACGGCACCCGCCACCGCCGCGACCGCCGCGTCGCCGACCGACCCGGTCGACGTCACCGTGGACGGCGCGGACGTCGCCGCGGCGGCGAAGAACCGCAACGGCCTGACGTTCAAGGGCTTCGGCGTACTGTCCGCCAACTCCACCAGCTCGCTGCTGATGGACTACAAGGCGCAGAGCCCCGAGGCCTACTGGCGGATCATCACCACCTTGTTCGGCGGCGACCATCCGCTGATGAACACCGTCAAGATCGAGATGGGCAACGACCGCAACAACTCGACCGGCCCGGAGCCGGCCACGATGCGCTCGGCCGACGCCTACCCGAACGTGGCGCTGGAGCCCGGCTTCCAGCTGGCCGCCGACGCGATGAAGGTCAATCCGGACGTGCGCGTGAGCATCCTGCGCTGGCGCTCCCCCGCCTGGGTCAAGAGCAACGACGACGTGTACACGTGGTACAAGAACACGATCCTCGCCGTCTACCGCCAGTACGGCTACATGGTGGATTCGGTGAACCCGCACATCAACGAGACCGCGCCGGACCTCAACTGGACCAAGGAGTTCTCGAAGCGCGTCAAGGCCGACGAGACCGGTTTCGTCGGCGCGGGGACGGTCAAGGACCTGGACGGCAACGACGTGCCCGCGTGGAAGGACGCGACCGAGAAGAACCTGTTCCACCGCATCCGCGTCGTCATCTCCGACGAGGTGAGCACCGGCTCGTTCGGCGACGACATGCTCGCCGACAAGACGCTGCGCGACGCGGTGGATATCTCCGGCTACCACTACACCACCGGCGACCAGGGGAACAACTTCAAGACGCTCGCCGACGACTACGACAAGGAGATCTGGAACTCCGAGGCGCAGGCCACCTTCTCCAACACCGCGGACCGCGTCAACAACACCGTGGACTCTGCGTCCGGCGAGAACGCGGGCGACCGCAAGGGCACCGGCATCGGCGGCATCAACTCCGCGCTGGAGATGGGCAACTGGATCGTCGCCGGATTCGACCATTCGCGCCGCACGATGAACGTCTACCAGCCGGCCATCGGCTCGTTCTACGACGGCTTCCAGTACTCCTCGAAGGAGCTGCTGAGCGCGCGCGACCCGTGGAGCGGCTGGACGTACTACGACGGCGGCCTCGCCGTGCTCGAGCAGATCGCCGACTTCAGTACGATGGGCTACGAGACCGACGCGGACGATCCAGACGCGAACGGCGTCTGGCGCGGCATCCCGCAGGCCTCGGCCAGCGGCCTCAAGGACGGCAATCCGCCGGGGCGCGGCACGGGCTCCAACACCTCACGCGGCGGCGCCTCCTCGTACATGACGCTCGCCGCTCCGGACGCGAAGGACTTCTCCACCGTCATCGTCAACGACAGCGCCACCACGAAGACCTACCGGATCACCGCGAAGGACATGAAGCTCGGCGACGACAAGACGATGGAGCTGTGGCAGACGACGGCCGCCGCCAAGGGCGAGGCCTACGACGCGAACTACGTGCGTCTGCGCGAACAGATCCAGCCGGACGCGAACGGCACGTACACGGTCACCGTGCAGCCGTGGAGCATGCTCACCGCCACGACGCTCGACCGCGGCGCGACAGTCGGCGAGCGCATCAGCCGCCTGCCGCGCTCCGAGGAGTACACGGACGGCAAGCGCGCGGTGCTCGACACGGACGCCACCGGCGACCGCCAGGGCGTGACCGACGACGATACGCTGTACGCCGACGACTTCGAGTATCAGGGCAAGACGGTCGTCTCCTACGATCCGAAGACCGGCAAGGACGTGACGCAGGATTACCTCGCCTCCCGCGGCGGCGACACCGGCGCCACCCCGCGCTACACGAACGACACCAACGGCGCGTTCGAAGTGGTCAGGACCGACGACGGCAACCATGTGATGCGCCAGCAGGTGGGCCCCGGCATGGCGCAGGGCTCGTTCAACGGCGGCGCATGGAACGGCGGCGACCCGCAGACCACGATCGGCGACTACCGTTGGGCCAACTACGAGGTGAGCGCCGACGTGCTCTTCGAGGACGGCGGCTACGCGACGCTCGGCGCACGCCAGATGGGCGGCAACAACTCCGGCAACGGCACGTCCGCCGCCGAGATCAAGCTCTACCCGGACGGCCGGTGGTCGATGCGCCGCTACGGCGCCGAGGTCGCCTCCGGCAACGTCGCCTCGAACGCAAAGGTCGGCTTCCACAAGGGGTCGAACGTGTGGAACAGGCTGTCCGTCAAGGTCGCCGGCGACACCTACACGGTCGGCGTCAACGGCGTGGACGTCGCCACCTACCAGGACGCCTCGCCGCAGTCCAACGGCCGCGTCCAGCTCGGTTCCAGCTACGATTTCGTCCGCTTCGACAATCTCAAGGTGACGACGCTGCCCGGCTACACGCCGTACTACACGGACGTGATCGACGGCATGCATCAGACCAGCTGGGACGATTCCTCGACGCCGATCCTACAGTATGACGGCAAGTGGGATCATCTCATCGGCAAGGGCATGTTCGAATGGCTGCGTACGTCCGATACCAGCACCGGCAAGGGCGCGACGATGACCTACACGTTCGACGGCACCGGCCTCGACGTGATCGGCTCCAACGGCGGCAAGGCCAAGCTCGACGTCACGGTCGACAGCAAGCCGGTCGCGAAGGGCGCCGCGACGCAGAGCGGCGGCAACCTGCACACGTCGTTCCGTCTGCGCGGCCTGGCCAACGGCCGCCACACCGTCGCGCTCACGACCGCCACCGACGACGCGTTCAACATCGACGCCGTCGGCGTGGTCAAGGCGGACGCCGCGACCGCCGCCGGCGTGGACGTCGCCGCGCTGAAGACGCTCGTCGACTCCTACGCCGACCTCGACGCCGCCGACTGGAACGCCGACAGCTGGGTCGTGTTCGCCGCAAGCCGCGACGCCGCGACCGTTGCCCTCGCCGATCCGGCCGCCTACGGGCTCGACGCAGAGGGCGCGGCCGCGTTGACCGCGCGACTCAAGGCCGCGCGCAAGGCGCTCGTCGACAAGAACATCGCCGCCGAGACGCAGGACCTCGGTTTCACCGGCCACGCCGTGACGAAGACCGACGCCTCCACGCTGCCCGCGAAGCTCGCCGTCAAGGGCGAGACCGTCGACGTCACGTGGGACGAAGACACGGCGGAGATCCTCAAGAACACGGCCGACTACACGAAGGCCACGATCACCGGCGTCACGAAGACCGCCCTCGCCGACGGCATGAAGTACCGCTTCACCGCGCAGGTCGAGGCGGTCCCCGCCAACGTGACCTACTTCATCGACTCGAACGGCGCGGAGAACGCGCCCGAATACGCGGCGGTGAAGCAGGCGGCCACGCTGTCGAACGACAAGTTCGACCAGCGTTCCGACGGCACGACGTGGGGCTACGACGCGACCGGCCTCAAGGCGAAGAGCTACGCGGGCGACCTCGCCGCCAGCGACAAGACCGACACCGGCTGGTACCAGGACGGCGACACGCTGACCTACTACCTGCCGCTCAAGGCCGGCACGTACAAGCTGACCGCGGGCGCGCGCGAATGGTGGAACCAGACGCGCGAGATGTCGCAGACCGTCAAGGCGGCCGACGGCACGACGCTCGCCACCGGCGCGAGCATCAAGCTCGGTTCCTCCGCGCAGACGGCCACGGGCACGGTTGAATTCTCCGTCCCCACCGACCAGACCGTCACGTATACGCTCGGCAAGGTCGGCTCCCAGAAGCCGGTCATCAGCTGGCTCGCCGTCGCCGAGAACACCGACTACGGCTTCGTCGGCGCGACCGTCAAGGGCGAGGCGCTGCCGAAGCAGGTGACGGTGAACGGCGCCACGGTCACGGTCAAATCGTGGAGCGAGGAGTCGGCCGCCGCCGTGAACAACGCCGACGACTACACGAAGGCCGCCGTCTCCGGCGTCACCGCCGAGGGCAAGACGTTCACCGCCGAGCTCGAGGCGCTGCCCGCCGACGTGCGCTACTTCATCGACTCCGGAACCGCGCAATCACCCGAATACGCGGCGGTGAAGGCCGTCGTGCCGGACCTGCTCAACGACGCCGCCGACCGCACGTCGGACGGCACGTCGTGGGGCTACGACGCCGACGGCGTGAAGGTGAAGGGCGGCACCGACTCGAACGACAAGTTCAGCACCGGACTGTACGCCGAATCCGGCAAGGACATCACCTACCGCCTGCCGCTCGAGGCCGGCTCGTACACGCTGGAGGCCGGCTTCCACGAATGGTGGCAGTCGCGCAGCATGAAGGCGTACGTGCGTGACGCGTCCGGCAAGGAGCTCGCCTCCGGCAACATGGACATGTCCGGAGCCGGCGACTCGAAGACGCTGCCGGTCGAGTTCACGCTCGACTCGGCGCAGACCGTCACGTTCACGGTCTCCAAGGTGAGCGCCGACCCGGTCCTGAGCTGGCTCGCCATCGCCGGCAAGGCCAAAGAGACGCCGACGCCGAAGCCCGCCGACAAGACCGCACTGGACGCCGCGATCACCGAGGCGCTGACGAAGCGGGAGGCGGACTACACGGCCGCCAGCTGGAAGCCGTTCGCCGCCGCGCTGGACGCCGCGCGGAAGGTGGCCGACGATGCCGCCGCCACGCAGCAGCAGGTCGACGACGCCGCGAAGGCGCTGACCGAGGCGACGAAGGCGCTCGTCAAACGTCCGTCGGTCGAACCGACCACGCCGGCCGACAAAACCGACCTGCGCACGCTGGTCACACGGATGCGCGAACTGCGTGAAGGCAGCTACACGCCCGACAGCTGGAAGCCGTTCGCGGCCGCGCTCAAGCGGGCCGAGACGGTGCTCGGCGACGATGACGCGACGCAACAGCAGGTCGACGACGCCGCGGCCGCGCTCGAACAGGCCTACGGCAGGCTGCAGTCCGCCGGCGACGGCGGCAACAGCGGCGACAACGGTGGCAACGAGGGCACGGGCGATGAATCCGGTAATGGTTCCGGTAACGGCAATGGTTCCGCCGGCTCCGGCGCGAACGGCGGCACCGTGAACGGGTCGAACGGCACGAACGACACGAACGGGTCTGGCGCGGCGCTGTCCGCGTCCGGCGCGTCCGTCGCCGTGGCCGCGATCGCGACGGCCGCGCTGGCGGTCGCCGGCATCGCCGTCACCTTCGCGCGTCGCCGCGCGCGGTGAGCGGCGCACGGTGGGAGTCGCGTGTGACGCGACGCGCGCGACTCCCGTGACATGAGCATGGCCCGATGGCACGTCTTCCGACGTGGCCATCGGGCCATTTCGTTACGTTGTGGTGCGTTCCGTCACGTTGTGTGCGGATTTACGTTGTGTGCGGATCGCGCGCGTGACGTGGCACGTTCAGCGCCACAGCACGATCGATTTGGAATCGGGGTCGGCGTCGACGCGACGATGCGGGCGACCGGGCAGTTCACGCGTCTGCGTGCGGATCGCGCGACGCCACATGCGTGCGCTGTTGGACCGCTGCATCTCGATGATGTCGCCGTCGCGGCCGGCCGCGAACACGCTCTCCTCACCGGCCGACTGCAATCGACGGACCTGACGACGCAGCTGGCGGTTCTCCTCCTGCAACGTGAGGATGCGGGTGATGCCGGACAGGTTGATGCCCTCCGACTGGCTCAATCGCTGCGCCTGCACGAGACGGTCGATGTCGCGCAGACAATAGCGGCGGGCACCGCCTTCCGTGCGCTGCGGCGTGACGAGACCGACGCGGTCGTACTGGCGCAGGGTCTGCGGGTGGATGTCGGCGATCTCCGCCGCCTGACCGACGGTGAACACCGCCAGATCGAGGTCGAAGCCGGCGTCGTCGGCACCGTCGAGATCGGCGCGGCCGAGCACGATCGCCGCCGCGCACATCGCATACAACTGGCGCACCTCACGGGCGATCCTCGCCATCATTCACCTCCTGACAACGGGCTCACCGCGGAATGTAGTCGCCGGCGGCCTTGTCGAACTCCTTGGCGGCGTGCTTGACACCGAGACCCGGCTTGGCGGGCACCTGGATCATCACACGACCGACGAGGTCGCCCGGGGTGTTGCCGGATTGCACGCCCTTGCCGGAGATTCGCACTTCGGCACCGCTGGACGAGCCGGCGGGCACCTTGAACGTGACGGTCTCGCCGTCGATGTCCTTCGCCTCGACCTTCGCGCCGGCGACGGCTTCGGCGACGCTCACGGGCAGGTCCATGACGAGGTCATGACCGCGCATCGTGAACTTGGAGTCGGGCTTCACGTTGACCTGCAGGTACAGGTCGCCGTGCTTGCCGCCGTTGACGCCTGCATGGCCCTTGCCGGCCAGACGGATCTTCTGCCCGTCCTTCACGCCGGCGGGGATGTGCGTCTTGAACTTGGAACCGTCGACGGACAGGGACACGGTCGCGCCCTTCGCGGCCTGACGCAGGGTCAGGCTGATCTTCGAGTTGCGGTCCTTGCCCTTCTGAGGTTTCGGGGTCTCCTCGTAGCCGCCGTACGCGCCGGCGTCACCGTACGCGCCGTAGGGCGAGCCGCCCTGCGCGCCGGCGCCGGCCGCGCCGCCGAACATCGAGAAGATGTCGTTGAGGTTCGGATTGCCGCCGCCGGACGTGGAGAAGCGGATGCGGGAGCCGTTGCCGCCCATGCCCGAGCCGCCGCCGAACATCGAACCGAAGATGTCGGAGAATCCGGAGGCGTCGAAGCCGCCCTGACCGGAGCCGCCGGCGAAACGGGCGCCGCCCATGCCGAACTGGCGGATCGCATCATACTTCTGGCGCGAGTCCTTGTTGCTCAGCACGTCATAGGCTTCGGAGATGTCCTTGAACTTCTCCTCCGCCTCCTTCGTCTTGTTGAGGTCGGGATGGTACTTGCGGGCCAGCTTGCGGTAGGCCTTGGTGATGTCGGAATCGGAGGCGTCCTTGGAGACACCAAGGACTTTGTAGAAGTCTTTGCTCAGCCATTCGTTCTCAGCCATTCATGTCTCCTTTCGTGTTGAAGTCTTGTATGTATGATTCGGCCCCCTCTGACGAGGGGGCTGTCAGCGAAGCTGACTGGGGGAGAGAAACCTCAGCCGTCACGTTCCGACCATCTCTCCCCCACCCGCTTCGCGGGAGCCCCCTCGTCAGAGGGGGCCTGCACGACGTCAGTTGTGCGGGGAGGCGACGACGACTCGGGCGGCGCGGATCACGCGGTCACCGATGCGGTAGCCGGCCTCCACGACCGTGTCGACGGTCTCCTTCTCGGCGTTCGCGTCCGGCTTGTGCAGGATCGCGTCATGCTTGGTCGGGTCGAACTCCTCGCCGGCCTCGCCGAACTTCTCGACGCCGAACTTCTCGAACGCCTTGTCGATCTTCGCGGCGACGGCCTTGAACGAATCGTCCATCTCGCTGTTGGCACGGATGCGGTCGATGTCGTCGAGGGCGGGCAGCAGCGCGGTCAGCACGTCGATGATGCCGTGCTCGCGGAAGCGCTCCTGCTCCTTCTTCGCGCGGTTGCGGTAGTTGATGAACTCCGCGCGCTCGCGCTGCAGGGCCTCGAGGTAATCGGCGGCCTCCTTCTTGGCCTGGCCCAGCGGGGTCAGGGTGTCGGAGTCAGCCTTGGCGTCGGCGGTCTCTCCCTCAGTCGCGGCGTTCGCCGCGCCAGCTCCCTCGTCAGAGGGAGCCGAAGAGGAGGCCGCGGCATCAGCCGCGTCCGTTCCCTTGTCGGAGGGATCCGAAGAAGGAGCCGGCTTCTGCGCGGCGGCGGCCGCGTCGGCGGGGGTGTCGGCCGGGGCCGACGAGCCCGCCTCGCGGGCGTCGTCGGCGTCGGGCAGGTCGTTCAGGTAGTCGTCCTTGTTGAACTCAGCCATCGGACGGGACCTTACTTGTTGTCCTTGTCGTCGTCGTCCACGACCTCGGCGTCCACCACGTCGTCGTCACCGCCGTTGGAGGCGGAACCGGCGCCCGCGGCACCGGCGGCGCCGGCCGCACCGGCCGCACCGGCGGCATCCGCCGCGCCCTGCTGGGCGTAGAGGGCCTGGCCGATCTTCTGGGCGGAGGTCATCAGCTCGGTCTGAGCGGTCTTGACCTTCTCGATGTCGTCGCCCTTGAGGGCTTCCTTGAGGGCGTTGACCTTCTCGGTGACCTCGTTGGCGACCTCATCGGAGAGCTTCTCCTTGTTGTCGGCGACGAGCTTCTCGGTCTGGTAGGCGAAGGCCTCGGCCTGGTTGCGGGTCTCGGCGTCCTCCTTGCGCTTCTTGTCCTCGGCCTCGTGGGCTTCGGCCTCCTTGACCATGCGGTCGATCTCGTCCTTCGGCAGGCCGGAACCACCGGTGATGGTCATCGACTGCTCCTTGCCGGTGCCCTTGTCCTTGGCGGACACGTGCACGATGCCGTTGGCGTCGATATCGAAGGTGACCTCGATCTGCGGGACGCCACGCGGGGCCGGAGCGATGCCGGTCAGCTCGAAGGTGCCGAGCGGCTTGTTGTCGCGGGCGAACTCACGCTCGCCCTGGTAGACCTGGATCAGCACGGACGGCTGGTTGTCCTCGGCGGTGGAGAACACCTCGGAACGCTTGGTCGGGATGGCGGTGTTGCGGTCGATGAGCTTGGTCATGATGCCGCCCTTGGTCTCGATGCCGAGGGAGAGCGGGGTCACGTCGATGAGCAGGACGTCCTTGCGGTCGCCCTTGATGACGCCGGACTGCACGGCGGCGCCGACGGCGACGACCTCATCCGGGTTGACGGACTGGTTTGCTTCCTTGCCGCCGGTGAGCTCCTTGACGAGCTCCTTGACGGCCGGCATACGGGTGGAACCGCCGACGAGCACCACGTGGTCGATCTGGCCGACGGAGATGTTCGCGTCGCGCAGCACGTTGTTGAACGGCGTGCGGCAGCGGCCGAGCAGGTCGGAGGTCATTTCCTCGAAGTGCGCACGGGTCAGGGTCTCGTCCAGGTGCACCGGGGTGCCGTCGGGCGTCATGGCCAGGTACTGCATGGAGATGGAGGTGGAGGTCGAGGAGGAGAGCTCCTTCTTGGCCTGCTCCGCGGCTTCCTTCAGACGCTGCAGGGCGATCTTGTCCTTGCTCAGGTCGATGCCGTACTTGTTCTTGACTTCGGTGACGAGCCAGTCGATGATCTTCTGATCCCAATCGTCGCCGCCGAGGTGGTTGTCGCCGTTGGTGGCCTGCACCTGGATGGTGGAGAAGCCGTCCTCGTCCTTGCCGATCTCCAGCAGGGAGACATCGAAGGTGCCGCCGCCGAGGTCGAAGACCAGGATGCGCTCGTCCTCCTTGCCCTTCTCGAGGCCATAGGCCAGCGCGGCCGCGGTCGGCTCGTTGATGATGCGCAGGACGTTCAGGCCGGCGATCTTGCCGGCGTCCTTGGTGGCCTGACGCTGGGCGTCGTTGAAGTACGCCGGGCAGGTGATGACGGCGTCGGTGACCGGCTCGCCGAGGTAGGCCTCGGCGTCCCTCTTCAGCTTCATCAGGATCTGCGCGGAGATCTCCTGCGGGGTCCACTTCTTGCCGTCGATCTCGACGGTCCAGTCGGTGCCCATGTGACGCTTGACGGAGGAGATGGTGCGGTCGACGTTGGTCACGGCCTGACGCTTGGCGACCTCGCCGACGAGGATCTCGCCGGACTTGGAGAACGCGACCACGGACGGCGTGGTGCGCGCGCCTTCGGCGTTGACGATGACCGTGGGCTCGCCGCCTTCGAGGGTGGCGATGCAGGAATTCGTGGTGCCCAGATCGATACCAACTGCACGTGCCATAATGTGTGCTCCTTTTGTTCTTTGTTCGTTCTTACGTTCTTCGCTCAGGTTCCGGATGCGATCGGTGCGGCCCGATTGCCCGGCCCTTTGCCGTTCCAAAACTTGAGCCTACACCACTCAACTTCCACTCCGCAAGTTTTATTCCCACATTCGCCACAAAATCTTGAGCACATCCCACTCAAGTTCGAAAACACGGACGGCGACGGCAACGTTCGCAGTATGATGGAACGCCACACGGCAACGCACGCACGAGGAGGAGGACACCATGGGCAAGGCCGATATCCACGACGTGGCCAAGGCGGCCGGGGTGTCCATCTCCACCGTCTCGCGCGCGTTCACGCGCCCCGAGCTCGTCTCCGCGAAGACCCGCGCCAAGGTGCTCGCGGTGGCGGACCAACTCGACTTCAACATCTCGCGTTCCGCCACCGCGCTCAAATCCGGCCGCACGAACCGCGTGGCGCTGCTGATGAACGAGGAAATCACCAGCTGGTTCAACGCCGAGGTTTTCGCCGGACTCGAATCGGCGATGCACCCGGCCGGCTACGACATCTCCCTGTTCCAGCACATCGACACGGCGGAGAACCGGCGCGAGTTCTTCACCAACCTGCCGATCCGCCGCAACGTGGACGCGGTGGTCGTCGCCTCGTTCGCCATCGACCCGCACGAGGTGGAACAGCTCCGCCGCATCCACGTGCCGATCGTCGGCATCAACACCCCTTCCGACGAGGGTCTCGACGCGTCGGTCGGTATCGACGATGAGGAGGGCATGCGCAAGGCGACACAACATCTCATCGGTCTCGGGCACCACCGCATCGTCTACCCATGTTCGGAGGCGGTGAAGAATCTGGACGCCTCGATCGACGCCCGCACACGCGGGTTCGTCCGCGCATGCGAGGAGGCGGAAGGCAAGCACGACATCGACTGGCAGGTGCTCACCGTGCCGCGCGGCCCCGAATTCGTGGATTCCGCGCTGGCGGCCCTGCTCGCGCTCGACGAGTTCCCGGACGCGATCTGCTGCCAGATGGACATGATGGCGATTCCACTCATGGTCAAGCTGGAACGCTACGGTCACCGCACGCCGCGCGACTATTCGATCGTCGGCTTCGACGACAGCCCGTATGCGGACACGCTCAACCTCACCACGATGCGGCAGGACCCGTACGCGATGGGGCGCAAGGCGGCGGAAAAGGCGCTCGATCTCATGCAGGGCAAGACGCTCGACGCCCCGCACGAGACGGTCGAGGCGCAGCTCGTCCTACGCGGCACCGACGCCCCATACCACGACTGAACCGAACCGTCACGGACGCCCGCCAGTCCGCACCTCCAGCAGGCATATCTACAGCAGGCACCCCGCCCACAGCATCAGCGGGTACAGCGCGGCGAACACCCATGTCACCCATGCATGCCCATGCCCATTGCGATCGCGATAGCCGAGTTCGCCGTTGCGATAGTGGAGGATGGCGACGCCCACCGCCGGCGTGATGCACATGACCGCGCCCAGCAGGCCCGCGGTGAACATCATCGTGTTCTCGCGCGGCGACAGGAAACGGAACACCAGCACGAACATGAGCGTGAGCACGCCCACGGGCATGACCCTCTGCCGCACCCCGACGTGCAGCAGCAGATCCCACAGCACACCGGCCACGATCACGACCGCGGCCGTCGCCCATCGCGCGGCGCCCGCGTACCGCGCGCGGAGCCGGTCGAGCACGACCAGCACGATGAGCGCGACCAGCAGCCCCCACACGGGATTCTGCACGCGCAGGTCGAGCCATCGCCCGGTCGCCAACCGGTCGTAGGCGGGCTCGGAGAGCGCCGCGACCGCACACAGACGCAGCGCGTACCGCCTCACGTCACGCGTGTGCCGCCATCCGTCGAACAGCAGCCACGCGTAGATCGGCACCGCGCACCAGGACGCCGCCTCGCAGACGACCGCGGCCGTCAGAGCGGTCATGTTGTCCGCCGTGGGCGCGCCGAACAGCAGCGGCACGACCGTCGTCGACGCGACGGACAACGCCATAAGCACCGCGCCGACCACCTTGAGCCGGAACACGGTCAGGCCCTTGCGCCGCCTGTTCCCCGTGCCCTGTGCAACGCCGCTCATGCGCGCCTCCAGATGGTGAGGCTGCGGGCCGGCAGCGTGAGCCTGCGGCGCCGCGCGACGGTTCCGTCGTCCGCGACGTCGCCGTCATCGTCGGAACGGTAGACGCACCGCCAGTCGTCGGGGGCGATTCTCGTGACCTCGTCGTATGGCGCGGGCGTCTCCAAGGCTACGGTCGGCTGCGTGCGCACGTCGTCGGTCGGGTTGACGGCCACGCAGTCGTCGCCGACGCGGAACACGACCACCTCGTCGTCGCGCGGCACGATCATGCGCGCACCTCCGAAGTAGGCGGGGTTGCCGCGGCGCAACGCGATGAGCGTGCGATAGTGCTCGACGAGGCGCGCGAGCCGCCGCGCGCGCCGCCAGTCGAGCCGGTTGAGCGAGGCGGGGCTGCGGTACGAATCGGAATCGCCGCGCTTGGTGCGGGCGAACTCCTCGCCGGACAGCAGGAACGGCACGCCGGCGGCGGTGAACACGATGCCGGCGGCCAGACGGTTCGCGGCCATGAGGTCCGCACACCGGCCGTCGACGTCCACGTCGTCCGCCGCGTAGTCGGCTTCCGTGGGGAGCCGGCGCATCGCGGCGCACAGCTTGTCCCACAACGTGAGGTCGTCGTGGGCGGAGACGTATTGGATGACCTGCGCGACGGACGCGGTCTCGTGCGGCGTGCCGCGCCACGCGTCCGCCGCATGGCGGATGTCGTCCGCGTAGTCGGCGGCCGCGCCGGACAGGTACCCGGGTTCTTTGTGGAAGAAGATGTGGCCGCGCACCGCGTCGCGCGTCGTATCGCAGAACGCGCCGATGCGCGGGCTCAGGTACGGCAGGCCGCGTTTGTCGGCGAGGACGACGCCGGCGGCCGGGTCGAGCGCGGTCCTGCGCGCCGACCACGGCTCGCCGTGCATGAGGATCGTCGCGCCGCCCGGCAGCTCGTCGAGCGCCGTGCGGATCGCGTTCATCGTGTCGACGTCGATGAGGCCCATCAGGTCGAAGCGGAATCCATCGACATGGTATTCGCGCGCCCAGTAGGCGACGGAATCGACGATGTACCGGCGCATCATCGGATGTTCGGTGGCGACGTCGTTGCCGCAGCCGGAGCCGTCGGCGAGCGTTCCGTCGACGCGGCGGCGCAGCGCGTATCCGGGAATCATGCGTTCGAACCAGTTGTCGGCGGAGAACAGGTGGTTGTAGACCACGTCCATGATGACTTTGATGCCGGCGGCGTGCAGCGCCTGGATCATGCGCTTGCATTCGCGGATGCGCACTTCGCCGTGGAACGGGTCGGTGCTGTAGGAGCCTTCAGGCACGTTGTAGTTGAGCGGATCATAGCCCCAGTTGAAGCCGTGGCGCGGATCGTCGTGCGCGAGGGATTCGTCGATGGAACCGTAGTCGTAGAACGGCATGAGCTGGACGGCGGTGACGCCGAGACGCTTCAGGTAGGCGACGCACGTGGGGAATCCGCCGTCGCCGTCGACGCTCGTGCCGTCGTAGGTGAACGCGAGATACGTGCCGCGATGCTCGAACGGGACGCCGCTGTGCATGTCGTCGCTGAAGTCGCCGACGTGCGTCTCCCAGATGACGAGGTCATGGCTGGCGACGTGCGGGCGGCGGTCGGACTCCCAGCCGTCCGGGTCGGTGCGCGCGAGGTCGACGACCATGCTGCGCCGGCCGTTCACGCCGGCCGCGCGCGCCCACGGGTCGGCAGTGCGGTTCGTCGTGCCGTCGGGGAAACGGACGATGTAGTCGTAGTAGACTCCGTGGCCCACGCCGTCGCAACGGACCGCCCACGTGCCGGCCTCGCCGGGCGCGAGCTCGTGCGAGGCGAACGGGCCGGGACGGCCGCCAGCGGACGTCGTGTCGTCGTCGACGGATGCCTCGGGCTCCTCGACGGCGGCTTCCGCGTCCGAACCGTAGCGGAACAGCCGCAGCGTCACACCGGACGCGGTCGGTGCCCACACGCGGAACGTGGTGCCGGCGGGGTCCGGGCGCGCGCCCAGATTGTCGCCGGTGTACACCGGATAGTCAGGGCACGGCGGGGCCGGTTCGGCGGGAGTGCCTGCGTACTGTGCCATATGGTTCCTTTCACACTCGGACCGCTTCACGGCTCGGCTCCGGCCCCTGCAATTACGGACCGGCCTGCGGCCGGACTCAATTCTGCCTTCGTTCGGCTTTCGCCTCACTCAGGCTGAGCCTACGGACAGCCCACTGGGCTGTCCGCTTTACGGCTCAGCCCTTTACCGATCCCGCCATGGACTCCTGGTAGAAGCGCTGCATGACGATGAAGAGGATGGCGATGGGGATGGAGATCAGGACGGCGGCCGCGGCGAAGCGGGCGTACCAGTTCTGAATGTACTCCTTCTGCAGCATGAGCCATAGTCCGAGCGCCACCGTGTAGTTCGACTGCGTGCGGCAGATCACCTTCGCCATGACGAAGTCGAGCCACGGGGTGAGGAATCCGATGATGGCCTGGTAGACGATCATCGGCTTGCAGATCGGGACGATGATCTTCGTGAACACCTGCAGCCGGGTGCAGCCGTCGAGCAGCGCCGCCTCGTCGAGCGAGGTGGGGATCGTGTCCATGTAGCCCTTCATCACGTAGAAGCCCGCGCCGGTGCCGGCCGAGTACACGAGAATCAGCGCGAGAATCGTCATGCCGTCGCCGGTCAGGCCCATCGCCTTGAGGATGAAATAGATCGCGGAGACGGCCATGATGCCGGGGAACATGCCGAGGATGAGCACCACGTTCATGAACGTGCGGCGCGTGCGGAAGCGCAGACGGCTCATGCAGTACGCGACGGACAGCACGAACGCGATCGAGATCACGCACGTGAAGCACGCGACGATGAACGTGTTCGCGAACATCTTCGGGAAGTCGAGCACCGATTTGTCGGTGAACAGCGCGATGTAGTTGTCCAACGAGAACTCGGTCGGGAAGAACGTCTTCGTGTACGGCGCGGTGTTCTTGTTGAAGCTTTCCGCGAACACCCACACGATCGGGATCAGCCAGATCACCGCCATGACGGCGAGGAACAGGTGCGCGAGCACGTCGCCGAGGATGCGGCGCTTGCGCGAATCGTGCATGAGGCCGTGCGATTCGGCCTTCACCATGCCGCCGGTCGCATCGTCCGTGACGGCGGTTTCGCTGTGCTTGCTCATCGGAACGCCTCCTCGTTCTTGTAGGAACCCGAATTGCGGTAGGTGACGAGCGACACCACCGCGAGGACGATGAACGTCATGATGCCGATGACCGCGCCGAGGTTGTAGTCGCCCTTGTCGACGGTCAGCTTGTACAGCCACGTGATGAGCAGGTCGGTCTTGCCCGCGGACGAGCCGATCGGCGTCGGGTCGCCGCCGGACAGCAGGTAGATCACGTTGAAGTTGTTCACGTTGCCGGTGAACGTGGTGATGAGGTACGGGGTGAGCACGAAGATGATGTACGGCATCGTGATCTGCGTGAAGATCTGCCACCAGTTCGCGCCGTCGAGCCTCGCCGCCTCGTACAGGTCGGCGGGGATGTTCTGCAGGATGCCGGTGATCTGCATGATCGTGTATGGGATGCCGACCCACAGGTTGATGATGATGACGGTGACGCGCGCCCATGTGGCGTTCGTGAAGAACGGCAGCGCGGAGTCGATCCACCCCCATTCCATGAGCAGGCGGTTGACGGCGCCGGTCGGCTGGAGCATCGTGCGCATCACGAGCAGCGAGACGAACTGCGGCACGGCGATGGACATCGAGAAGCAGGCGCGCCAGAACCCCTTGAACCGGGTGGTCCTGCGGTTGATGACCATCGCGAAGAACAGACCGAGGAAGAAGTTGAGGAACGTGGCGAAGAACGCCCACACGAGCGTCCAGATCAGCACGGACACGAACAGGCCCGCGTTGACGGTGCCGCCGCTGTTGGAGAACACCTTGCCGAAGTTCTCGAAGCCCACCCAGTCGAACAGGACGAGATGGTCGTGGTCGTAGCTGGTGAACGCCATCGAGATCATGAAGATAAGCGGCAGGACGGTGAACACGAGGATGCCGAGCGTCGGCAGGAACATGAGCAGCTGGTGCGCCCGCCCGTCGGTCAGATCGTGCAGGTCCTCGCGGAAGGTCGGCGCATGGCCGTGCTCGCGGGCCTCGCATTCGGCCCGGTAGGCGCTGCGCACGGATACCGACCACAGGACGACGAACGCGGCGATGAGCACGACGGTGCACACGCCGTACAGGAGGATGACCACCGAATTGTCGCCCTTGGTGTACACCCAGAAGCCGTCGACGAGCGTCTTGCCTTGCTTCTGGTCGCCCAGACCAGGCAGCTGCGACAGGTAGTCGACGCCGCTGACGGCCATGAACACGATGAACGCGATCTCCAGGGCGAGGAGGACCGCGCCCTTGACGAATTGCCGGCGCGCGAAGTTGCCCAGGCCGAAGACCAGGGCGGACAGCCTGGTGAACACGTCGCCGCGGGTCAGCGCGTTGCGCACCGAGTACGGCGACGGCGCCACGTAGTCCGCGCCCAGCCTGCGACGGCGTTTCATCTCGCGCGGGGAAAGGGTTGCCGATGTCATTGCACCCTACCGCCTCTCAACATGGTTGTTACGTGTGGAATTGATACGTGTGAATCGATGATCGATAGTCGACTGTTCGACGATTGTCGTCGGCCGACGAGGGAACGGGGCCGGGCCCCGAAGGAGGGAGGACCCGACCCCGCGGGAATCACTTGGCGTAGGATCCGACGGACTTGACCCAGGCGTCGGTCTTGGCCGCGGCGTTGTCGGCCGTGACCTCCTTGTTGACGATGGCCTTGCCGAAGGTCTCGGCCGGGGTCCACCAGTCGTTCATGCCGGCGAGACCGGACTGCAGGATGGCGGTGTTGGCCATCGTGTCGGACTGGGCCTTGGCGACCGCGTCATCGGCGGTCAGGGCGGCGAGGGACTTGTCGGTCGGGATGATGCCGCGGGTCGTGTAGTGCAGCTTCTGCGCCTCGGTGGAGCCGAGGTAGGCGGCGAACTGGGCGGCGGCCTTCGGGTTCTTGGCGTTCGGGTTGTAGGCGGCGGCCTTGGTGGCGGCGAAGGACTTCATCTGCTTGGTCTCACCGTTGACGGTGAAGGTCGGCAGCTGGGCGACGCCCATGTCGTCGCCGAGGGCCTTCTTGATGTCGGCGGCGGACCAGGAGCCTGAGAAGAACGCGTCGGCGGTGCCGGCCTGGATCTCGGACAGGCCGGAGTTGTCGGCGCTGTTGTGGAAGTTCGGGTTGGCGGCCATGTCCACCAGATACGTGGTGATGTCGGCTGAATCCTTCGGGAAGACCATGCCGGCCTTCTCGTCGTTGCCCTTCTCGCCGAAGAGCGTCAGGCCGTCGTAGAAGCCGCCGAGGTACCAGGAGTCGGCCAGCGGGAAGGCGACGACGCCCTTGGAGAGCATCGTGTCGAGGCTCTTGACGTCGTCGTCGGAGAACTTCGCCTTGTTGTAGTACAGGAACCACGTGTTGTCGGCGTACGGCACGCCGTAGTACTTGCCGTCGGAGCCGGTGACGGAATCGACTTCGAGGCTGCCGTCCTGCTTCTTGATCTGCTTGGCGGCGTCGGTGCCGAGCTCGCCGATCGCACCCAGCTTGATGAGCGTGCCGAGCTGGTCGGAGGCGAACATGTAGACGTCGGCCGCGGCGGACGGATCGGTCTGGACCTGCTTGGAGGCGTCGCCTTCGGAGACGACGTCGTTCTTCCACGTGATCTTGTACTCGGGGTGTGCCTTTTCGAAGCCCTTCTCGACCTGGCTCAGCCACGAGTCATTGCCGTCCTGGTCCTCCTGCGGGGCCCAGACGCTCAGCGTGACGGCGCCGCCGTCGGCGCCCTGCGCGGAATCACCCGAATCGGAACCGCATGCGGCGAGCGGCGCCAGCATGGCGGTCGCGGCGACAAGTCCGACAAGCTTCTTCTTCCAACTGATCATCTTCGATCGTTCCTTTCCTGTTCAGTCGACTCTCCAACTTCACGATGACCACGTTTGCAATGCCGAATTGACATTATCGCTGAATACGTTAACACCACCGCTTTGGGGCGTTGAGATGCCTTGTATTTGCAACGCTGCGGAACATCGTTGGCTCACAGTGTAGCACCGTTTCTGCATACGTTCGCATTTCGCGTTTCCCTGCTAGAATTGCAATCGTTGGTCAATGACGAGAAACCGCATGAACATTGGAGTTTTCATGGATAAGACAACACGACACACCCGTCCCGCATGGCTCGCCGACGCGGTCTTCTACGAGGTCTACCCGCAGTCGTTCAACGACACGAACGGCGACGGCATCGGCGACATCCCGGGCATCATCGCCAAACTCGACTACATCCGCGACCTCGGCTGCAACGCGCTGTGGATCAACCCCTGCTACGATTCGCCGTTCAAGGACGCCGGCTACGACGTGCGCGACTACACGAAGGTCGCCCCGCGCTACGGCACGAACGAGGACCTCGAACGTCTCTTCGCGGAGGCGCACGCGCGCGGCATGCACGTCCTGCTCGACCTCGTCCCCGGCCACACCAGCGAGGAGCACTCCTGGTTCCAAGCCAGCACCCGCGCCGCCTACGCCGACCGCACCGTTCCGGCGGTCTCTCCCCCAGTCGCCTGCGGCGACAGCCCCCTCGTCAGAGGGGGCCAAGACGCCACATCCGCCTCGCCCTCCTCCTCGGCACCCTCTCCCTCGGCCCCAGCCTCCTCCTCGGCCCCCTCTGACGAGGGGGCTCCCGCGAAGCGGGTGGGGGAGAGACCGGCGGCGCAGAGCCCGCAACCAGCCTCCGCAAGCCCCGTCACCCCCGCAACCCCGATCAACGTGTCCGAGCGCTATATCTGGACGGACTGCTGGATCGCGGGCGGCGACGGGCTGCCGTTCGTCGGCGGCGAGGCCGAACGCGACGGCACGTACATCCTGAACTTCTTCAAATGCCAGCCGGCGCTCAACTACGGGTTCGCGCATCCGAAGCAGCCGTGGCAGAAGCCGGCGCTCGGCCCGGACGCCCTCGCCACCTGCGACGCGATGCTCGACGTGATGCGCTTCTGGCTCTCCCGCGGCGCGGACGGCTTCCGCGTCGACATGTCCGACAGCCTCGTCAAGCATGACGACGACGGCAAACCGTTCACGATCCGCACATGGCGACACATGTTCGCGCAGATCCGCCCCGAGTTCCCCGAAGCCGCGTTCGTCGCCGAATGGGGCCGCCCCTACGAGTCGATGCAGGCGGGCTTCGACATGGACTTCTATCTCGATTGGCGTTGGGGCGGCTGGCCGAACGGCTACAACATGCTGCTGCGCAACACCGACACCCCGTTGGTCCGCGACGGCGACGCCAGCTATTTCAACGCGGATTCCGGCGCGGCGATCAAGCCGTTCCTCGACCAGTATCTGCCGCAGCTCGCCGACTGCGAGCGCGCGGGCGGCCTGTTCGACCTCATCACCTGCAATCACGACACGATCCGCGTCGGCCAACGCCTCACCGAGCGCGAACTGAAGGTCGCGTACGGCATGCTGCTGACGATGCCCGGCTGCCCGTTCGTCTACTACGGCGACGAGATCGCGATGCGCTACCGCCCGCTGCCGACGCACGAGGGCGGCTACATCCGCACCGGCAGCCGCACGCCGATGCAGTGGGACGCCTCCCGCCCGAATCTCGGCTTCTCCGCGGCGACGCCCAATCCCGCGACCGGCGCCGTCGTCTCCGGACCCGACGTCACCGCGGCGGCCCCCGACCTCTATCTGCCCGTCGACCCCGCGCCGGACGCGCCTACCGTCGCGGCGGCGCAGGCCGATCCGCAATCGTTGTGGCATTGGCTGCGCACGCTGCTCGCGTTCCGTCACGCGAGTCCCGCATTGCGCGCGGACGCCGGTTTCGAGGTGGTCGCGGGCCGCGACGGCGGCCGCGCGTTCGCCTTCCGCCGCGTCGCGCGCGACGCCGGCGAGGCGGACGCCGCCGGCGCGCGCCGCGACGTTTCCGGCGGATGTTCCGGCGGCGACGTGATCATCGATGACGTGATCATCGCGATGAATCCCGGCCATGGCACCGTCACGATCGACGTGCCTCCACGCGATGACGGCGAGCGCACGATCGCACTCGCGCTCGGCAACCCGACGATCGCCGGCGGCACTCTGACTCTCCCGCCGCAATCCTTCGCGATTCTGCGGTGATTCGTGGCGGACACCCCCTCAGTCCGGCTTCGCCGGACAGCTCCCCCTGAAGGGGGCGCAAGGCGAACTGACATGCGTGAGCGCATGGCCATTCTCTGCGCCCCCTTCAGGGGGAGCTGGCGGCCGTAGGCCGACTGAGGGGGTTTCCACGCGACAAAACAAGTGGAGCCTTGGGGACGTACCCCAAGGCTCCACTCACTTACTCAGCCGATCAGTCGCGACAATCCGTTTCAGCGGCGGGCCTTCGCGAACTTGACGGTGAGGGCGGCGGCGATCAGGACGAGCGCGAGGAGAATCACGCCGGCGATCGCGGTGCCGGTCTTGCCGAGCGGACCGAAGCCGTTGGCGGAACCGCGGTCGAGCTTGGCCTGGCCCTGCGCGATGAGGGCGCCGTTGCCGGCGGCCGCGTTCCCGCTGTTGTCGCCGTCGCTCTTGTTGGCGGCGCCGGCGGCGGGGGCGGTGAACTCGGGGGCGGCCACGGCACCGGACTGGCGGCCGGTGACGGTCAGGCGGTAGCTCTTGCCTTCGGTGAGGTTCAGCGGGATCTCGGTGGTCTGGCCGGGGGCGATGCGCACGCCGGAGACCGGGGTGCTGTTGTTGGAGGCGGCGATCACCTGGTTGGTGGCGCCGTCGCGCAGCTCGTAGGCGGCGACCGCGTCGCCGTTGAAGCCGGTCAGGTCGGCGTAGTACTTGCCGTCACGGGTGACGACGTCCACCTTGGCGTTCTGGGACAGGGTCTTCTGCTCTTCGGTCGTGGTGGCGAGGCCGAGCGCGCCGGCGATCGTGTAGAAGTTGTCGGTCTGGTCGGTCAGTCCGATGACGCGCTGTGCGCCGGGGCCGGAGGCGGCGATGCGAAGCTGGGTGCCGGTGTGCTCCATGCCGCCCGCGGTGTAGCCCTTGGAGGGGTCGGACGCGCCATCGTCGATCTGGGTGGCGGTGCCGTAGGAGATGACGATCTTGGCGCCGTCGACCGGGGACTGGAGGATCGTGCTCAGCGCGTAGGCCGGCGGATCGTTGACGATCTGGCTGGTGTGCGCGTGGTCGGCGGTCACGATGATGAGCGTGTTCGACAGGTCGACGTGGTTGAGGGCGGCGGAGATGGCCTTGTCGAGGTCGTCGGTCTCGCCGATCTGGCCGCAGGCGTTGGCGGCGTGGTCCTGCTTGTCGATGGACGCGCCTTCGACCTGCAGGAAGAAGCCGTTCTCATTGGTCTTCGGGTTGGCCTGGAGCACGTCGAGGGCCTTGTTGGTCATGTCGGCGAGGGAGGCGGAGTTGCCGGCCGCGGTCTTGTTGCCGAGCCAGCCGCCGTTCACCTGGCACTGCAGCGGGCCGCGGGCGATCGTGGCCTCCTGGTCGAGGGCCGGGGTGGCCTGGAACTGGGTGGGCAGGTTGCCGTCGCCGAGCAGGGCGAGGACCGGCTGGTTCTCCTTGTACTGGAGCTTGGCGAAGTCGTCGACGTTGTTCTCGACGGTCTGGAAGCCGCGGGCCTTGGCCTGATCCCACAGGGTCTTGCCCTGGTATTCGCCGGCCTGCGCGGTCTGGCGGAAGTACTTGGCGCCGCCGCCGATGGTCACGTCGGCGCGGGTGTCGAGCAGCTGCTCGGAGATGGAGCCGATGCCGCCGTTCTCCTTGAGCTGTTCGGCGCGGCACTGCTTGTCGGCGTTGTTGCTGCTGCCGTCGGTCTTGCCCTGCGGGCCGTAGCAGGAGCGCTCGGTGGAGTGGGATTCCAGCACGGCCGGGGTGGCGTCCTGGATCTCGGCGGTGGTCACGTTGCCGGTGGTCTTGCCTTCGGCCTTGGCAAGCTCGAACAGGTTGAGCTGCGGGTTGCCGTAGATGTCGACGTCGACCGCGTTGTTGTAGGTCTTGGTGCCGGTGGCCCAGCTGGAGCCGGAGGCGGAGGAGTCGGTGACGGGGGTGACGACGCCCGGGTTGTCGTTGATGCCGCCGGCCTTCGGGTACTTGCCGTTGTCGGAGCTGTAGCCGAGCGAGAACGTGGTGTACTGGCCGGTGCCGGCGTTCGTGTCGCCGAGCGCGCCCGGCTGGCCGATCTTGTCGAGG
The DNA here is from genome assembly GCF_056356955.1 of Bifidobacterium sp. LH_419. Classification (NCBI taxonomy): domain Bacteria; kingdom Bacillati; phylum Actinomycetota; class Actinomycetes; order Bifidobacteriales; family Bifidobacteriaceae; genus Bifidobacterium; species Bifidobacterium sp. LH_419. The sequence continues at coordinate 9,432 of NZ_JBKEVG010000015.1, read as the reverse complement.
CCGTCGAACGAGCCGTTCGCGCCGTGCAGGTAGTCGCGGGCGGCGGTGATCTCGGAGTCGCCCATGCCGTCGCCGATGAACAGGATGACGTTCTTCGCCTTGGCGGAGCCGATGGCGGCGATGCGCTGCGCGCCGCCGTGCTGCGCGAGATCCGCCACCTGCTTGCCGTCCTGCGCGAACGCGGCGGGCACGGTGAGCGCGCCGAGCGCCGCGACCGAGGTCAGCGCCGCTACGGCCGCCCTCGCGATGTGCTTGATGTCCATGATTTCCTCTTCTTCCTCCGTAGGTACTGCCGAATGAGTACTGCCAACGGTGTCATCGGGCAATCTATGCCCGCCAGACCACGACTCGGCGGAGAGGAGGCGAACACGGCGTGAACGAAGGTGAATTACGATGAATTATGGTGTACGATACGGTAATGCAATCGTTTGCAAACCGCGTTGTCGGCAGTGTCGCGACCGCGCGCCGTCAAGTAGGAAAGGAACCGCATGACCGCGAACAACATGCATGAGGACTGGTGGAAGCAGGCAGTCGTCTACCAGGTCTACCCACGAAGCTTCAAGGACGTGAACGGCGACGGACTCGGCGACATCGCCGGCGTCACCGAGAAGATGGACTACCTCGAGAAACTCGGCGTGGACGCGATCTGGCTGAGCCCGTTCTACCCGTCCGACCTCGCCGACGGCGGCTACGACGTCATCGACTACCGCAACGTCGACCCGCGGCTCGGCACGATGGACGACTTCGACGCGATGGTCGCCGCCGCCCACAAGGCCGGCATCAAGGTGATGGTCGACATCGTCCCGAACCACACCGCCGACAAGCACGTCTTCTTCCAGGAGGCCCTCGCCGCCGCCCCCGGCTCCCCCGCGCGCGACCGCTACATCTTCCGCGAGGGCCGGGGCGAGCACGGCGAACTGCCGCCGAACGACTGGCAGTCCATGTTCGGCGGCCCCGCGTGGACGCGCGTGCCCGACGGCCAGTGGTACCTCCACCTGTTCGCCAAGCAGCAGCCGGACGTCAACTGGAACAACCCGGACATCCACGCCGAATTCATCAAGACCCTGCGCTTCTGGGCCGACCACGGCACCGACGGCTTCCGCATCGACGTGGCCCACGGCCTCGCCAAGGACCTCGATTCCAAGCCGCTGGCGGACATGGCCGCGAACGACGTGCAGAACCAGCTGTGCCACGACTTCACCAGCCCGCTGTGGGACCGCCATGAGGTGCACGAGATCTACCGCGAGTGGCGCCGCGAGGTGTTCGACCGCTACGATCCGCCGCGCTTCGCCGTCGCCGAGGCGTGGGTCGTGCCCGAGCACCAGCACCTGTACGCCTCCACCGACGAACTCGGCCAGTGCTTCAACTTCGACTTCGCGAAGGCCGCATGGCTGCCCGACGAGTTCCGCGCCGCCATCGAGGGCGGTCTCGGCGCCGCCGCGGCCACGCACGGCTCGACCACCACGTGGGTGATGAACAACCACGACGTGCCGCGCAGCCCCAGCCGCTACGGCCTGCCGCAGATTCCGAACGCGCCGTACCACCAGCTCGCGCACGACTGGCTGATGCGCGACGGCTCCACGTATGTCGAGGACCGCGTGCTCGGCACGAGGCGCGCCCGCGCCGCCGCGCTCATGGAGTTCGGCCTGCCCGGCGGCATCTACGTCTACCAAGGCGAGGAGCTCGGCCTGTTCGAGGTCGCCGACATCCCGTGGGACCAGCTCGAGGACCCGACCGCGTTCAACACGCGCCGCGCGGCCACCGACAAGGGCCGCGACGGCTGCCGCGTGCCGCTGCCGTGGACGGCCGGCGACGAGGCGTCGTTCGGCTTCTCGCCGAGCGAGAAGGCCGACGGCACGCCCGCCGCCGCCCCGCACCTGCCGCAGCCCGCATGGTTCAAGGATTTCGCGGCGGACGCCGAGGAGCATGACGAGACGTCGATGCTCGCCCTGTACCGTACGCTCCTCACGTTGCGCGCCGAGCTGCTCACCGCCACCGGCGACACGTCCACCTTCGACTGGGTGGACATGGGGTCCGACGTGATCGCCTACCGTCGTCCGGCGACCGACGCCCGTACGCTCACCTCCATCACCAACTTCGGTGCGGAGCCGGTCTCGCTGCCCGCCGGCCAGATCGTCCTCGCCTCCACGACGCTCACCGACGACGGCCGCCTCCCGCAGGACGCCAGCGTCTGGGTCCTCGACTGACGCGATCGACGAGACACGTTCATCGCCGATTCCGATGATGTGGTGAGGGGCGGCCTTGCAGTTTTCTGCAAAGCCGCCCCTCACCACGTTCCGGACACTACGCTGGGTGTCATGTGCGCCGTCGACCATGATCATGATGCGCGGGCGTCCGATGCGGCCGCCGCGCCCATCGCCGCCCATCCCGCCACCGTGCGTATCGGGGTATTGGACAATGACGCGCTCGCACTGGACTGCATCAGACGGATGCTGGAATCGCAAAGCCGCGGCGTCACCTACGGCGTGAGCATCTGGACGTCCACCTCGCCCGCCTACGCGATCCAGGAGTGTCGGAACGGAACGGCGACCGACGTCCTGCTCATCGACATGGCCCTGAACGGCGTGACCGGACCGCAGGTCGCCGCGGAGATCCTCAAACGCTCGCCCGACACCGTCATCATCGGCATGACCTCCTACGCGCTGGAGGCATATCGCAACGAGGCCATGCACGCCGGCATCACGGTGCTGCTGGACAAGGCCGCGTTCGGCCAGCGACTGCTCGGCACCATCGAACGGATCCTCGAGGAGCACCACAAAGCGATCCAGACGCATCGCGAAGCGTCACGGAACGGCAGGACCGCCGCCGGCGAGCGCGCGGATGGGACGCAACGCCCGCTGAGTCCCATCGAACGCGACATCGTCGCGTTGAGTCTCGGCGCGATGACCACCCGGCAGATCGGCACGCGCCTGGGCATCACGGCGAACACGGTATCGTCGCACCGACGCAACATCAAACGCAAACTGGGCGTCGGCACGTGGCTCGAGGCGCTGGACCGTTGCCGTGCGCTCCACATCGCGTGACATCGCGGCAAGGCGAGGGGACGGAACCATGACGATATCGCATGCGGAACCGAACGACGCGGCCCGCAACGGAAAGCCTCTGCGCCGGTTCTTCCGGACGGCCCGGCGCGTTGCCGGCCCCCATCCCCTGCTGTCGGCGATGGCGCTGGCGGCGGGGCTCGCGGCGACCGGAGAGACCGCCCACTACGTGTTCGCCGTGTTCGGCGGATTCGGCGGGGCCGACGCCGGGTGGGGACCATACGGGTTCCCGCGCAACGTCGCGCTGCTGTGCGCGTTGGCGGCGGCCTCCGCGTGGAACGTCGTCAGACCGCGGTACGGCGGGTACGCCGTCATGGCGATCGTCGCCGTCATGACGGTGACGGCGTTCCCCGTGCCGCTCACCGTGTTTCTTCTCGCGTTCGTCGCGACCGCCTCGCTCACGTTCCTCGATCCGATATCCGGGTGCGCGGGCGGCATCGCGTTCTCCTCGCTGATGATCATCTACGGAAGGCTCGAACCATACGGCATCATGGGGTACGGCAGCGCCTACACGTTGGGGGCCTGCGTCGCCGTGTCGGCCGTCATCGGATATTGCGGGCACGCCATCGTCCGTGCCGTCGCGGAACGCCGTCGACGCGACGAACTCGCGCGCGGCATGCGGCTCGCGCGCGAACTGCACGACCACGTCACGAACGATCTCAACGACATCGTCATGCTCATCGACGGGCAGCTGGCCGACGCGGGCGAACCCACGGACGGCCCCACCGACGAATCCGCCGAACGGTACAGGATCATACGGAATCTCGCGATCGACGCGCTGCGGCATACGCGCCGGACCATCGCCACATTGGACGGACGCACGCACGCGCCGGAGACGCCGAAACCACCGGCGGCGGTACCGGCGATGGCGGCACCACCAGTGCCATCGCCGGCAGCCGGCGGACTGTCCGAAACCATCGAACGGCAACGGCTGCAGCTGGAACGGATCGGGCATTCCGGCGAAGTCATCGTCATCGGGGACACGAAACTCCCGCCCGCCTCGGCGCGCGCCTTCATCGCCGATTTCCTGCGCGAACTGTTCGGCAACATCGCCAAACACTCGGACCCGCGGCAGGGCTATACGATGTTCATCGCGTTCGCCCCGACCGATTGCACGATCGAGCTCTGCGACCATCCCAAGCATTCCGGGCCGTCCGCGGAAGGGCTGCGTTCCGGGCTCGCCCGGTACCGTACGCTGATCGAGCAGGCGGATGGCGCGCTGACTGTCACGGACGGCGACGCATGGACGATGCACGCGCGAGTCCCCTATCGGATAGCGGGCACCCGCTAGCGGACGGCTGTCGGCTGACGGTTGTCAGCTGACGGTTGTCGGCTGACGGTTGCTAGCTGACGGTTGTCGGCTGACGGTTGCTAGCTGACGGCACCGCTCGTCACCTGATGGTACCGATCCGTCGCGCACGCCCATTGATAGTACGGCCGGCAACGTGTGGCCCCATAGCGGAACGCATCCTGCGGGCTCAACGGGTCGACGGAATAGAGGCACCCGTAGGAGGCGCATCCCTCGGCGGGGTCCGCTCCCGTCTCCTCCACGTACGGTTGGTAGAGACGCTGCCGCAGTTCGGGCAACGTCCTGACCCGCAACGCGCGCGACACCCTCACTCCGGCAATGACGTCGTATTCGTGCGCCGCGTTCGGGGGATATACGGTCATCCACACGGCGACGATTCCCAGAGCGAGGGCCATCGTCACGCTCACCACGCGTACTCCCAACCGCAGATTCTGCTGCCGCCGGTCGTTCTGCTCCTGATACTGATCGGACATCCTCGCCTCCGTCACTCGGCCCGTCACTCGATTCTCCAAATCAACTCATGTATACGCCCGTCACCTCCACAAGATCGCCTGAACCAAATTCGAGTCCCGTATGAGGGCTTCTCACGCGCGTATTGTTGTGGGCTCCCTTGTAGGTGAAATCGACGCTGGCCCACCAGCCACCTGTATAGAAGCGCTTCGATTGCGGCCAGTAACCGTCGTAATGGGAACCGTGATGAGAGCCGTAATACGCGCCGGCGGTGCTGAACGACGTGGCGATGCCGCCGCTCCGATCCAGGACGGCTGGAGCTGCCGTGCCGGAAGCCGGGGCCGCGGCATCGGCATTGCGGGAGACCTCGGACTCCTCCAGCACCTCGTCGAGGGTCTTGGTCCCGTCCATCACCGCCTTCGCCTGCTCGGGGCTGACACGCCCTTCAGGGCCGTCAAAGCCCAGATCCAGACGCACGTCCTCCCCTGTCTCGGGATCGATCGTATAGGTTTTCGGCACCGAGGACATGGCAAGGGCGTCAAGTTCCGCCTCGGTGGTGATGCCGAACCCCTTCGCCACCTCGATTCCGCCGATCATGACGTACCCCGGTTCGATGACGGGCTCCTCGGCCTGTGCGCACGCCGGAAGGACGCCGAGCGCGAACGTGCAGGCCGCGAACAGCGCGACCAATCTGACAGCCCACATCCTTGTCGAGCGAATCATGGGAGGCTCCTTTCGCTATGGCAGGTCTTCGATGACCTGTACACCATCGACGATAGAAGACGCCTCACGCGCGGGACGACGGTTTGCAGAAAAGTGCACGGCGGCCTCGGCGGCTCGGCAACACAACCGGCGGTGCCTGCGCGGTCGCCGGCGGCGCGGAAAATCCGGTGAAGACGCCACGTGAAGATGCCACGCGCGAGCGCCGATATGCCGGGGTGACATGCCGTGCAGCGTGTAATCTGGATACGTTTCGATTGTTTCCGTTAACAAGGTGGTTCGCATGAACAGCAGCATCCAGGATGTCGCCAAGGCGGCGGGCGTCTCCATCTCGACGGTGTCGCGATCGTTCACCCGGCCCGACCTGGTGTCGGCGAAGACGCGCGCACGCGTGCTCAAGTTCGCCGACGAACTCAACTTCTCCCTGTCGCGTTCCGCCGCCGCGCTGAAATCCGGCCGATCGCTGCGCATCGCCGTGCTGATGAGCGGCCACATCCGCATGTGGTTCACCGCCTCCGTGATCGAAGGCCTCAACGACGTGCTCCACGCGGAAGGCTACGACATCTCGATCTTCCAGATCTCCAGCATCGAGGAGCGGCGCGAGTTCTTCGAAATGCTGCCGGTGCGCCGCAACGCCGACGCGGTCATCGTCGTCTCGTTCGACATCGACGCCGCCGAGACCGCGCAACTCACGTCGATCGACGTGCCGATCATCGGCATCAACTCCGCCGACTCCGAACAGCACGGATTCGCCGCGTCCGTCACCATCGACGACGCACAGGGCGCGACGCTCGCCGCACGCCACCTGCTCACGCTCGGACACCGCGACATCGCGTACATCACGACGAACCGCGACGTCTCGCTGAGCTTCTCCGTGCGCGGCCGCTTCGACATGTTCATGGACTACTGCCGCAAGGAAGGCGTCGAACCGCGCGCCATCGAGTGTCAGGTCGACGACGACGGCCATTACGAGATCGGCAGCGTGGTCACGCAACTGATGAGCCTGCCGACGATGCCCACCGCCATCGCCTGCCAGGAGGACGGCATCGCGCTGCCGCTCATCTTCCAGCTGGAACGCAACGGGTTCGCCGTTCCCGGCGACGTGTCCGTCATCGGCTACGACGACAGCTTCTACGCCGACGACATCGGATTGACGACGATTCGCCAGGATCCGGTCGAAACCGCGCACATCGCCGCCCGCATGACCCTCGACCTCATCCACGGACGGAAGCCCGACGACCCGTTCCGCACATTGCCCGCCCAACTCGTGGTCCGTTCCAGTACGGGACGGTGCTGACGCCTTCCCCTTCAGCTCCCCCTTTTAGGGGGAGCTGTCCGCAAAGCGGACTGAGGGGACTACGGGACGCTACACAGCGCTAGCAGTTCCAGCGTTCGATGACGTTGTCGCCCTTGTACTTGCTGAGCACGCAGTAGTGCGCCGTGTCCAGCCGCAGCAGGCGCGCGAACCGCGGTTCGACGCCCAGCCACTGCGACGTGAGGATGCGCAGGATGTGCGCGTGCGCGACGAACAGCACGTTATGCCCCGACTCGAGCAGCGGCAACACCGCTTCGATGGCACCACGCGCACGCGCGGCCGCCTCCTCCACGGTCTCGCCCGGGCCCTCGTGCACCGGCACCTGCCGCCCGTCCGGCAGCGTCTCCGTCCAGTCGCCCTGCATCGACTCCGGCAACGATCGCGGACCGTCACGCCACACGTCCCACTGGAATCCGGCCAGTTCGCTGATCTGCTGACGCGTGCGGCCTTCCGCGCTTCCGTAATCCCACTCGGCGATGCCGTCCAGCGTGCCGGGATGCTCGAAACCAGCCAGCACGGCGGTCTCATGCGCACGCACGAGCGGGCTCGAGAATACGCAGCCTTCGTCGAATCCGCCGGGGAACGCGGCCTCGAGACGCTTGCCGGCGTCCACGGCCTGCTGCCTGCCGACCTCGGTCAGCGGGATGTCGGTACGTCCGGTGTGCTGCCCCGATTGGCTCCACGCGGTCTGCCCGTGGCGCAGAAGAACAAGGTATCCGGTGCCGCCGAGGGACGCGTCGACGGCCACAGTGCCGTCCGATTGATGATTGTTCATGCCTCCCACTGTAGCCCGTGAACGCTCCCGACTCCACTGAATCGCCGTGGGTTGTTCGATTGATGGGCGGCTGACGGAACCGTTAGACTGGGTGATATGAGCGAAGAGAAGCGTATCGGAGCGCATGCGGCGCCGTCGTCGACCGATCGGATGATCGACACGTTCCATCGCATCGATGAGAAGGTCGATGCGATGCGCGAACACCGATTGAACGATCCCGATTCCCTGGGCGACAAAATCGTGAAGTGGGCGTTGCCGTCCGTCGCGGGACTCGTCGGCGGCAAACTGTTCCAAATCATCTGGAATCGCGGCGTCTCCCGTCGCAACGTGCGCCGCGGCCTCGCCGCCGACGCGCCGCAGGGATTCCTCATGCAGCTGCTGTTCACCGCACTGTCCGCCGCGTTCGGCGCATTCGTCTCCCACATCTCGAACCGCGGCTCCGAAGCGATCGTCGACCGGCTGCATCGTCACTGACGGCACTCCTCTGTCTTGCACTCCTCCACAGTGGGCGTCGTCGTTTTGGGCCCCCTCTGTCGAGGGGGCTCCCGGCGGAGCCGGGTGGGGGAGAGCGCGCCCCCTTCAGGGGGAGCTGGCGGCCGCAGGCCGACTGAGGGGGCACGCTGACGCACTGACGGCGTCATGTACTTGTACTTGGCCAGCGGTGGAATGACAATAGGAACCATGGTTACTAACAGCACTATCGAAACCCTGTTGAACCGCCGCTCGATCCGCGCCTTCAAGGACGAGGCGATCGACGACGACACCCGTATCACGCTGGAAACGGTCGCACAGCACGCCGCTTCCAGCCAGTATCTCAACGACTGGTCGGCGATCCGCATCTCCGATCCGGCGATCAAGGCGAAGTTCGCCGAATTCGGACATCAGCCGTATATCGCGCAGGCGCCGCTGCTCTATCTGTTCGTCATCGACGAGCATCGCAACGCGCTGATCGCCGAGCGCAAAGGCGTCGACACGCACAGCGACGCGTGGACGCTCGATTCCAGCTACCGCTTCACGCAGGCGCAGAACGACGCCGTGCTCGCTCTGCACGCGATGGAGACCGCCGCGTACTCGCTGGGCCTCGGCTGCGTGATTCTGGGTTCCGTGCTCAACGATATCCCCGGACTGATCGACGTGTGCCATCTGCCGGAATACACGTATCCGGTGCTGGCGATCGCAATCGGCAAGCCGGATCAGGAACCGGCGCTGAAGCCGCGCATGCCGCGTGCGATGCAGTTCTTCGAGAACACGTATCCGGCCGATGACTCGGCGGCTGGTTCCGATGCCGCCGTGCTGTCCGGTATCGACGATTTCGATGCGACGGTGCACGAATACTACGACCTGCGCAACACGGACCGCCCGGTGGACACGTTCAGCGACCAGATCGCCAAGGTCGGCACGCAGGACGTGAGCGGCAAATCGCTCCTCCCCAAGGCCGCCGCCCAAGGCTTCCGCCTGGATCGCTAGGTTCGGTTCCCGAGCCCCGGCGGGTGTGATGCATTCCCTCCGCCCGCCTGTGTCGCTTGGCTCCCCCTTGGAGGGGGAGCTGTCCGCAAAGCGGGCTGAGGGGGTCCAGTGTCTGTTGTTGTGGTTCCTCCCTTGGCTCCCCTTGTGAGGGGGAGCTGTCCGCCGGGGGCGGGCTGAGGGGGTGATGGCGCGTGTCTGTAGATATGCGGGGGCCCTTGGGAGCTGTTGCTCGACCAAGGGCCTTCCTTATCGTGTGATGCGGCGGCGTGCTACTCTCCCACACTCTCTCGGGTGCAGTACCATCGCCGTGCCAGGTCTTAGCTTCCGGGTTCGG
>NZ_JBKEVG010000014.1:0-67601 GCF_056356955.1 Bifidobacterium sp. LH_419 | reverse complement strand
AGCCCGACCGCAATCAAGGACGGCCTACGGCCGACCTCATATCAGCTCGCTGTCGCTCGCCTTCGCCTACGGAGAGCCCACCGGGCTCTCCGCTTCACGGCTCAGCCCATCAGAGGGGGCCTAGGGAACCGTCAGGCGCGGCGCTTGCGCCAGATGGTCAAGGCGATGCCAGCGGCGGCCAGGACGGCCACCACACCCAGCACGCCCGCCACGGCGGCACCCGTCTTGGACAGGACGCTACCAGTGTTCGGCGCAGGCGTAGGCTGCGGCTTCGGAGTCGGCGGGTTCGTGGTGTCGTACGCGAACGTGTACGTCTGCGCGAACTTGCCGTCCGGGCTCGTCACCTTGAACACCTGGCCCTTGGCCGCATCGGAGGTCACATCCGCGAACTTCCATGCAACCGGAACACCCTGCAGCTTGACCTTGCGGCCCTTCGCGATCCTGAACGGACCAGACTGGTCGTAACGGAACGAAACCACCTGAGCACCGTTATCCGCGTAGTTCGCAGTCACGGCCTTGAGATCGGCCACACTGTACTTGGTGTCCGGCGTCGGGGTCTCCGCCTCCTTGACCGACACGGTGAACGTGGCGGTCAGCTTCGGATCGGCCTTGGCCTGGACAGTGACGGTCACCGCATCGGACGCCTTCTCGGAGGAGAAGCCGAGCAGATCGTACTCGTCGGAATCCAGTGCACGGGTGGTGGTGCCGCCGTTGCCGTCGGCCACGGTCGCGGTGACGACCAGACCGGTGGCGTCGAGCTTCTCGCCGACCTTGTACTCGGTCTTCGCGGGCTTGGAGGTCACCTCGATGCCGAGGATCGTGCCCTTGGCCGGGTGCTCCGGCTCGGGCGTGTTCTCGGCGAGCTTGCCCTGCGCCTCAGTCAGCGCGGCCATAGCGGCGTCTACGTCCTTCTGGGCGAGGCCGTTCGCCTCGAACGCGGCGAGCTGCTTCTTGGCGGCGTCGCGGGCGGTGGTGAACGCCGTCCAGCTGGCCTCCGTGTACTTCGCGCCATCGTCGCCGAGCTTGTCGGCCGCCTCGATCGCGCCCTGGAGCGCGGTCACGTCGGCCATCTCGACGGAGACGCCCTCATCGGTCGGGTGGATGGTCTCCATGAGGCCGTCCGCGTCGAAGTGGATCTCGTCGATGGCGGTCTCGCGGTGGTAGCCGAGGCCGGAGGTGAACACGCCGAGCGGCGTGTAGTGGCGGTGGTAGGCCATGAACCAGCGCTCGTTGCCGTTCTTGTCGATCACGTGCACGTCGGACTGGTGCGCGGTGCCCTGAAGGTTCTTGGAGGTGTCCTTCTCGAGCAGCACGCCCTTGTACGTGATGGCGCCGTCGATCGAATCGGAGACACCGTAGTTCACGTGGTAGTTCGGCGAACCGGCGTCGTCGCACGACCAGGTCCAGTGGTACTTGCCGTCACGGTAGGCGACGACCACAGACTCGCGGAAGTCGGTCAGACCGTTGAGCTTGCGCACGGTGCCGGCCTTGACGCTGACCATGTCGTCGTTGAGTTCGGCGATGGCGGGCGAACCGTTGCCGTACGTGATGTACGACTTGCCGGTGGTCGGATCGGTGAAGATCGACGGGTCGATGGCCTGTCCGACGGTCACGCCCTCCATGGAACGCGTGACGATCGGCTGGTCGGCGGCCTTGTACGGGCCGGCCGGGTTGTCGGCCACGGCGACGCCAATCGCGGACTGGCCGTTCGGGTACTTGGCACAGTAGTAGAAGTAGTACTTGCCGTTCTTCTTCTCGATGGTCGGCGCCCACGCGGAGCCCACGGACCACGGCGAGACGGTGGTCTGCTCGGTCCAGTAGTCCTGCTTCTGGCCCTCGTGGCTCTTGTCCACGTCGAGGATCACGCCCTCGTCCTTCCAGTTCACCAGATCGGTGGACGACCAAGCGTGGAAGTAGTTGCCGCTCCAGCCGGAGAAGCCGTCGGTGGTCGGGAAGATCCAGAACTTGCCGTCGAAATAGTCGATGTCCGGATCGGCGTACTGGCCGGGCAGCACCGGGTTGTTGCCCACAGTGGCCGCCTTGAGCGTCCACGTCTCGGACGTGCCGTCGGCGTAGGTGACGACCAGCGTGCGGTCCTTGGTGAGATCCGCGGTGCCGCCGTTCGTGAACGCCTTGCCGTCGAGCGTGAGCTTGACGGTGTCGGCGTCACGGTTGAACGTCACGGTGACCGGCGTCTTGGCGGGGTCGCCGCGACGGTTGAGCACGGTGGTGACGGTCTTCGTGGACCAGTCGAGCGCGGAACGCACGAGCGAGTGGTCGTCGGTGCCCCTTGCGGCGGACGGATCGGCCGGAACGGTGCCCACGGCTATGCTCTGCAGCGCGACCGGGCTGGAAGCCTTGATCTCGTCGGCGGTGAGCGCGCGGTTCCAGATCTTCACGTTGTCGAACGAGCCCTTGAAGTAGTCATCCTGGTAGAACGACTTGCCGAGGTAGGCGAGCAGGTTCTTGCCCAGATCGGTGACCTTGTTCTTGGTCGCCGCGTTCTGCGCCACCTGGGCGCCGTCCGCGTAGACGGTCATCACGTTGTCGTCGAGGGTGACGGTGACCTTGTGCCACGCGCCGTTGCCGGTGAGCGAGGCGTTGGCCGCGTCCTCCGCGCCGTACGAGTTCGTGGTGATGCGGCTGGCGAGCTCACCCGAGTTGTTGTACTTGAGGAAGTAGTACTTCTGGTTGTCCTGGCCGAAGGTGAACGTGAACTGGTTCGCGTTGATCTCGGACTTGACGTCCATCTGCACGGTCAGCTTGTTGCGGCCGTCGAACAGGCCCTGCGGGAATTCGGCGTACGTGCCGGAGGCGCCGTCGAGCGTCAGCACGTTGCCCTTCGCGGAGTCCTCGGAGACCTTGGCGTTGCCGTTGAAGGTGAGATCGTGCTTGTTGCCGGTGGTGTCGGTGCCCTTGCCGTCCTCGAAATCGTAGGAGGCGATCGGCTTGGAGCCGGCCTTGTCCGGGTCGACCGGCTTGACGGTGCCGGAGTCCTCGCCGTAGGCGTCGAGGACGGCCTTCTGCTCGTCGGCGGTCAGCTCGACCACGGTGCCGTGACGGAACTTCTCGCTGAAGCTCACGCCGGAGGCGGCGGAGAAGGTGCGGCCCTTCTTCAGGTCGGACAGACGGTCGATGGTGAAGCCACGGTAGCCGCCGTTGTCGCCCATGACCATCCACGCGCCGCTGTTGAGCTGGTAGGCGGTGAGGCCTTCGATGTGGTTGCTCAGGCCGGAGGCGGATGTGGAGATCACCTTGTCGCCGGTGATCTTCGAGGTGCCGTCGGCGTTGATGTCGGAATCACGCTCGACCAGGCGGGTCCACTTGCCTTCCAGCGAGGAGGCGACATCCACGGTGGTGAACCAGTCGGAGGTGGAGAAGCGGTAGTAGTCGCCATCGTCGCCCTTGACGATCGTGGTGTCGATGATGTTGTGCAGGCTCTGCGAGCTCTGGTCGATCCAGACGGTCGGGTTCTCGAAGGACTCGAAGTCCTTGGTGTGGGCCTTGTACACCTTCAACGCGGTGTTGGAGGTGGTGGGGTCGTTGCCGCCGGTGGACAGGTCACGGCTGGACCAGTACACGAGGTAGTCGTTGGATTCGGCGTCCCAGATGGCTTCGGGGGCCCAGGCGTTGCCGACCTTGCCCTCGAGACCGGTGGAGACGAGCTTCGGCGTGGTCCAGGTCACCAGATCCTTGGACTTGGAGACGACCAGGTACTTGCTGGCGGTGATCTGGCCCCAGCTGCCGCCGGAGGCGGAACCCTCGGCGTGCAGATCGGTGCCGATCATCACGTACTTGTTGCCGTCCTTGTCCGGGGATTCGAGCTTGAGCAGGTGCGGGTCGCGCAGACCCTTGGTGCCCACGGTGGACGTGATGACGGCCTTGCCGCCGTTGAGCGCCGTCCACTTGTAGCCGTCGGCGCTGTAGCCGAGGTTCACCTTCTCATAATCGGTGGCCTTGAAGTTGAGCCACAGGTAGCCGTTGTTGCCGTGTTCGCCGGCGCCGGGCAGCACGGAGGACTGCTTCTTGGCGGCGAGACGGTCGGCGGTGTCCTTCTTGGCGGCGTCCGCGGTCGCGGCGGAATCGGCGACGGTGATGCCGTCATACGTGCCGTTGAGCACGAAGCTGGTCTCGTAGCCGTGGCCGATGTACGCCTGCGTGCCCTGCTGCGCGCTGAGCTTGAAGCCGAGCGCGGTCGGGGCGAGGATCTGTTCGCCGTCCATGTAGACGGCCACGTTGCCGGTCGTGTCGTTCTCGTTGTAGACGACGGACAGCGCGGCCCACTGGCCGACTTCCGGCGTCTTCGACAGGGCCGCGGTCTTGCCGCTGTTGCCGCCGGCGGTCGCGCCGTAGCCGAGTTTGCCGGTACCGAGCAGCAGGTTGACGGCCTCGCCCTTGGTGCCGATGGTGAATGCGGATGATTTCTCGTTCGCGTCGCCGGCGAGTTTGACGTCGGCGTTGAGCGTCCATGCCACTTTGTTGAACACGGTGGCGTCCTTGAACGTGGCGACGGCCTTGGTGGGCACGCCGTCCGTGGCGCTGCCGTTGACCCAGCTGCCGGAGATGTTGACGACCTTGCCGTAGTCGGCGTCGTCGGCGATGGTCGCGTTCGCATCGCCGGAGGCGACGGTGATGCCGCCGTTCTCCTCAAGCGACGTGGCGTCCGCGGCCATCGCGGTGCTCGGCCCCAGGGCGAGCCCCGCGACCATCATCGGCAACGACGCCAGCGCCGCCACCAGTTTCTTCCAGTTCCCCATAATGCTCCTTCGATGAGGGGACTTCGCTTTCCTCACATCGCCGGCGATGGCGGCCGTCACCCTTCCGCTGTGACGTTGTTCCCCACCGTTCCCCGGCGATTCCCGCGATTCCGAAGTCGACAACGGCCACGACCCCGCGGATGTACGTTCCCATTGTACTGTGAACGCTACCATTACGCCACGCCGGAAGCGGTTACAGGGGAAACGGATGATTCAGACACGAGACGAATAAGCCCCCTCTGACGAGGGGGCTGTCGGCCGCAGGCCGACTGGGGGAGAGAAAAGGAGCGACCGCTGGCCGCGGGAATATCGTATCGGCCGAAGGCCGATTCCGTTTCCTGCGGCCTGCGGCCGCTGTCTCTCCCCCACCCGGCTTCGCCGGGAGCCCCCTCGTCAGAGGGGGCCAAGACGACGTCGCGCTACGCGCGGCGCTTGCGCCAGACGGTCAGGCCGATGCCCGCGGCGGCGAGCACGGCCACCACGCCCAGCACGGACGCCACGGCGGCACCCGTCTTGGACAGAGCCGCACCGTTGCCGGACGGCTTGGCCGTCGGCTTCGTCACGGCACCACTACCGTTGCCCGAGCCGTTGCCGGCACCTGGCTTGGTCGCGGAACCGTTGCCCGAGCCGTTATCACCAGCACCGTTGTCACCCGCACCGTTGTCACCGGAATCGCCCTTGGCGGTCACGGTCACGGTCACGCTGGCGGTCTTGCCGCCCGCGGTCGCGGTGATCGTGGCGGTGCCGGCCTTGACGCCGGTCACCTTGCCGTTCGCGTCGACCGTCGCGACAGCGGCGTTCGACGTCGTCCACGCCACATCCGCATCGGACGCATCGGACGGCGTCACCGTCGCCTTCAACGCGACGGACGCGCCTTCCTTGACCGTCACCTTGCCGTCCGCGACGCCGTCGCCGGTGATCGTGACGGACTCGACCGGGACGGTGGCCGGCTTGGCGGCGACCTTGACGGTGTCGGCGCTGGTCAGCTCGAACGTCTTCGACGGGGACGCGCCCGCCGTGCCCGGCTGCGCGTTCTGCAGCACGCCGGTCGTGTTCTCGCCGACCGCCTTCGCGAACACGGTCTTGCCCGCGTCCGCATCGGTCAGCGTGTACTCGGCGGCGGTCGCACCGTCGATGGCGACGGCCTTCGCGACGTCCGCGGCATCGGCGGAATCCGCGCGATACCACTGGACGGACGAAAGCTTCCAACCATCGTTGAACGCGGCGGTGAGCTTCGTGCCGATCGGAGTCGCGGCGTCCGCGGCATCACCGGAACCGGAACCGGCGACGGCGCCCGTGACGGACACGGACGGCGTCGTCTCCGGCAGCACGCCCTCGTACGTGACGGGGATCGTGTTGATCGTGCCGTCGGCGCCGTACGTGACGCGCGCGATGCGAATCTCACGCTTGTTGCCGTTGGCGAGCTGCGCGTTGTTGTGCGTGGAATCGTAGCCGCGCGGGCGCATCTCGTCGGTGAGGAACGCATGGTACACGACGTACCAGTCGTCGGTGCCCGGAACCTGCACGAACGAGTGGTGCGCGGTGCCGAGGATGCCCTTCGCGTCGTCCTTCGTCAGGATGTAGCCGCCGTACTGCCAGTCCGTGCCCTTCACGTCGCTCAGCTTCTTGGCGGAGACGTACGCGTAGCCGACGCTGTAGCGCGGCTCGTTGGTGTCCCAGCACGAGTAGCTGTAGTAGTAGATCGTGTTGCCGGGCTTGTTCGGATCCGGACGGGACGTGATGTAGGAGCCCTCACGCATGTCCTTCGTGGCGTTGGTGGTCACCGTGGTGCCCGCCTTGATGCCGGTCATGTCGTCGTTGAGCTCGGCGTACTTGCCCGGGGACTGGCCCCACGCGAGATAGTACTTGTCGGGCTCGTTCGGGTCCTGGAACACGGCCGGGTCGATGCTCGACTCGACCTTGACCTTCTGGATCTTGTAGCCGGACGTGATCGTGCCGCCCTTCGCCGGGTCGGAGATGGCCACGTTGGTCATGCCGCCACCGGAGAAGTACAGGTAGAACTTGCCGTTGCGGACGGCGAAGCCCGGGGCCCACGCCTTCTCCTTGCGGCCGTCGATCATGTCGTTGTAGTCCTTGGACAGGTCGACGACGGTGCCCTTGTCCTCCCAGTTGACCATGTCGGAGCTCTCGAACACGTGGATCGAGTGACCGGCCCAGCCGGAGTAGCCGTCGGTGGTCGGGAAGATGTAGTACTTGCCGCCGTAGGCGACGACCTGCGGGTCGGCGAAGAACTTCCAGCCTTCGTTGCCGGTCGGATCCTTCTCGCCGATGCCGGAGGCCTTCGCCTCGTCGCCGCTGATGCGCACCGGGGTGACGAGCACCTCGACGCCGACCGTGTAGTCCACGGTCTTGCCGTCGTAGGTGAGCTTCAGCTTGAGCGGCTGCGAGTAGTCGGTGATCTTGTTCAGGTCGGCGGCGGTGAGCGTCTTGCCGGACTCGTCCGCGACGGTCACGCCGTCGGGGATCTCATAGTCGAAGGAGACCTTCGACTTGTCCGACTTCGCGCCGGTCTTCGCGTCCGACCAGTAGTCGAGCACGATCGTCTTCGTGACCGCGCCGGAACCGTCGGTGGCGGTGGTCGTGTTCTGCGAGAGGATCTGGTCGGTCTTCTTCACCTTGAGCGCGGCGGCCGGGCCTTGCACGTCGAGCGCGGACTTCGCGTAGTTGTAGATGTTCACGTCGTCGATGCCTCCGTTGTAGGTGCCGTCGGCCGAGTAGAACGACTTGCCGAAGTACGCCTTCGTGTTCCTGCCGAAATCGGTGATCGCCACGTCGGTGTCGACCTGGCCGGCGAGTTCGCCGTCCACGTACAGCGCGATGTGCTTCGCGGTGACGGTGAGCGTGTACTTGTGCCACGTCTGGGTGTCGATCGCGCCGGAGATCTTCTGCTCGCTCTGGTACGAGCCCTTCGTGATGGCCACGTACGCCTCGTTGCCGCGCAGGCGGATGAACAGGTACTTGTTGTTGTCCTGGCCGAGCGCGAACGAGAAGAAGTTGCCGGAGGTCTGGCGCGACTTCGACGAGAATTCGAGCGTGAACTCGTTGCGCCCGTCGAACAGGCCGGTCGGCAGCTCGGCGTATCCGCCGTCGCCGCGCAGCTGGATGACCTTGCTGCCCCAGTCGCCCGGCTTGCCGAACTCCTTGACGCCGTTGAGCGTCAGATCGTTGCCGTTGCCGGTCGTGTCCTTGCCCAGATCGTTGTCGTCCTCGAAATCGTAGGACGCGATCGGCTTGGAACCGGACTTGTCCGGCGTGACCGGCTCAAGCGGCTGGTTCTCGTCGAACGCCTTCATGACCGCCTCGTATTCGGAGGCCGTGATCGGCAGGATCGTGCCGTGGCGCTTCTTGAGGGAACCGAAGTTGACCTTGCTCGCGGCCGCCCAGTCGGCGGTGTCGGTGCTGCCGAGGTCCGCGGAGTAGAACGGCAGGTAGCCCTTGCCCTCCGCGTACTGGTCCCACATCAGGCCGTACTTCATCTGCTTGCCGGAGGCCGTCGTCTGCACGTCGTCGTCGTTGTAGCGGAACAGTTCGGGGCCTTCCAGCTTCTTGCCGGTCCACTTGCTGTTGCCGACAAGGTCGCGGAAGTAGCCGACGAACTCCCACTGCTGGTCGTCCTTGCCGTGGTTGTAGCCGTCGCCCTCGCCCACGAAGGTCGTCGCGAGCGGGTTCTTCGTGCGTTCGACGCCGAGCTCGGTGTCGCCGGAGACGCGGTAGTAGTAGCCGTCGTCCGCCTTGAGCATCGTCGTGTCGATCACCGACTGCGGGCGGTCGATCCACTTGACCGGCGTGCTGAACGTCTTGAAGTCACGCGTCAGCGAGTAGTACATGTTGGTCGGGTCGGCGGCGCTCGGATCCTTGTCGTCCTGATCGGACGTGGTCGCCCAGTAGACCATGTACTGGCCGAGTTCCGGGATCCAGTAGGCCTCCGGTGCCCACGCCATCGCGGCGTGCGGGATCTTCGAGGCCACGTCCACGGCGTACGGCTCGCCCCAGTTCACCAGGTCGTCGGACTCCCAGACGATGAGGTCCTTGCTGCCGTTGTACTTCTGCGCCGGGTTGTCGCCCCAGCCGCCGCGATGGTAGATGCTCAGGTCCGTGGCGATCAAGTAGAAGTGGTCGCCTTCCGGGGAGCGCACGAGATACGGGTCGCGCACGCCCTTCTCGCCCAGATCGGAGGTGAGCACCGGATTGCCCGCGGCACGGGTGTCGTGCCAGGTGAGTCCATCCTTGCTGGTCGCGAAGTACATCTGCTCGTCGGTGGCGTTGCGTTCCGTGCCGGTGAAGTGCGCGAACAGATAATCCGTGGTCTTCGGCTTCTCGACGGCGGCCTTGACGGTCAGGTCGAAGGTCTTCGTCGCGGTGGAGCCGTCCTTGCCGGTGACGGTCGCGGTGAGCGTCACCTTCGTGTCCGCCTTCTGACGGGTGACGACGCCAGCCTTCACGTCACCGTTGTCGGCATCGGTGACGACAGCCGGATCACTCGACTTCCAGCTGATCGTCGAACCGTTCACGGTACCGGTGGTCGGCAGGGTGATGCTGGAACGCACGTCGTCGGCGTTCGGGATGGTGAGCGCGTTGGCATCCGCCTCGGCCTGCTTGGTCTGCTGCGTGCCGGCCTCGTAGTCCTTCTTGATCTGGTCGGCGGTGTGCGCGGAACCGTAGATCTTCAGATTGTCGAGCAGTCCGGAATAGTATTCGCCGTTCACCCAGTTCGCCTTGCCGAGCTGGAGGACGCCGCCGTCCGCGCCGAGGATGTCCGTGAGTCCCTGCTTGACCGCGCCGTCAGGCGTGGCCGTCGCGACCTGTTCGCCGTCGATGTACAGCGTGGACGAGGTCGGGGCGAGCACGATGTCGACGTGACGCCAGTCGTTCTTCAGGTCCTTCG
The DNA here is from genome assembly GCF_056356955.1 of Bifidobacterium sp. LH_419. Lineage (NCBI taxonomy): Bacteria > Bacillati > Actinomycetota > Actinomycetes > Bifidobacteriales > Bifidobacteriaceae > Bifidobacterium > Bifidobacterium sp. LH_419. The sequence continues at coordinate 57,938 of NZ_JBKEVG010000014.1, read as the reverse complement.
CCGCGACGCTGCCGGACTCGTTGCGCCCGGAGCCGTCATTGTTGTAGCGCTGGAACGTGAGCGACGTGGTCAGGTCCATGACGCCGAGGTAATGCTCGGACTTGTAGACGGGCGCCTTCGCGTCGGGCGCCGCGTAGAACGACCAGCCCTGGCCGGTGCTCGCCGACTTCGAATCGTAGCTGATCGTGACGGCGTCCTTGCCCTTGAGCACGGCCGAACCGTCGGACTTGGTCACGTCCAGCCAGAATCCGGAACCCAGTTGGGCGGCGGTCGTGCCGTCCTTGCCGGTGCCGGTCGCGGCCTTGCCGTTGATCGTCGCCTTCACGCCGGTGGTCGCGTCGGTGATGCTGCCGGTCGCGCCCGCCTTCACGTCGTTGAAGTCGAGGTTCGCGAGCAGGTCGGTATCCGCGGCGTTCTGCGCGACGGCCTGTTGCAGCGCCTGTTGCGCGGTTTGTGATTGCGCGGTTGTGGCCGATGATGACGCGTCCGCGGCCGTCGCCGATGGCACGATCGCCATCAGCATCGGCAGCGCCGCGACTGCGGCCACCGCTTTCTTCCAACTCCCCATAGTGCTCCTTCGGTAAGGGGATTGCTTCCTCGCACATCCGATGCCCGCTTGCGACATCGTCCCCGTTCGCAGGCTCCCATCGGAGCTCTTCCACCACTCCCCCAAGGCACCCACGACCGAACAAACCAGCATCGGCCATGTACAATCCCCCATCATACCTGTGAGCGGTAACAAAACCCACGACGCATAAAACCAAGCCCCCTCTGACGAGGGGGCTGTCGGCCGAAGGCCGACTGGGGGAGAGAAGATGAGCGGCCACGGGCCGCGGGGAAATCGAATCGGCCTTCGGCCGATGCCGTATCTCCCGCGGCCTACGGCCGCTGTCTCTCCCCCACCCGGCTTCGCCGGGAGCCCCCTCGTCAGAGGGGGCCAGAACACACCGGTCGCGCTAGGCGCGGCGCTTGCGGAGGGTGAGGGTGACGCCGGCGGCGGCGAGCATCGCCGTCACGCCGATCAGGCCGGCGACGGCGGAGCCGGTGGCGGACAGGCCGCCCTTGCCGGCGTTCGTGCCGTTACCCCGGTTCGCGCCGTTGCTCTGGTTCGCGTCGCCCGCGCCCGAGTTCGGCTTCGGCGTCTCGGCACCGGCGAACACGAACGCGTAGGTCTGCGTGAACAGACCATCCGGGCTCGTCACCGTGAAGGTCTGGCCCTTCGTGGCGTCGGGCGTGATCTCCGCGATCTTCCAATCGATCGGAACGCCCTGCAGCTTCACCTTACGGCCAGCAGCGATCGTGAACGGACCGGACTGGTCGTAACGGAACGAGGCCACCTGAGCGCCGTTGTCCGCATAGTTCGCGGTCACGGCCTTGAGGTCCTCCACGCCGTACTTGGTCGTCGGCTCGTTGCCGGACTTCTCGACCTCGAGCGTGAACTCGACGGTCTGGTCGCCGGCCTTCACCGTCACCGTGGTCGTGCCGGCCTTGACGCCGGTGAACGTGGCGGTGTCGCCGGTCGCCGGGTCGACAGAGGCGACGGACGGATCGGCGGAAGTCCACGCGACCTGCGTGCCGTCGGCGAGGCCGCTGGTCACGGCGCTGAACGTGGCCGTCGCACCGGCCTTGACCTTGACGGTCGTGCCGGCGACGGACGCGTTCGCGGAGTCAAGCACGGTGAGTGACTTGGCGGCCGCGGCGCCCTCGGAGTAGTTGTTCTGCAGAGTGGTGCCGTTGTAGGCCTTCATCACCGCGTCATACTCGGTCTTCGTAATCGGCAGGATCGTGCCGTGGCGCTTCTTGAGCGAACCGAAGTTCACGGAGGAGGCGAACGACCAATCGGAGGCGCTGTTACTGCCCGGATCGGAGGTGAAGAACGGCAGGTAGCCCTTGCCCTCACGGTACTGGTCCCACATCAGGCCGTACGGCATCTTCTTGCCGTTGACGGTCGGAATGTCGTCGGAGTTGTACTTGAAGAACTCCGGGCCTTCAAGGTAGCTGCCGCTGTACTTCGGGTTGCTGAGGATGTCCTGCAGCGCGCCCACGTACGACCACTGGTTCTCGTCCGTGTTGGTGTTGTCCGCGGCCTCGCCGTTGATGTCCACCACGGCGAACGGGTCCTTGGACTTCTCGATGGAGTTCTTGCCGTCGCCGTTGGCACGGTAGTACCAGTCGCCCACCTTCATCATCGTGGTGTCGATGACGGAGACGTTGCGGTCGATCCACTTGACCGGATCGGAGAAGTGCACGAAGTCACGCGTGGTCGCATAGTACATGTTCATCTGATCGTTGTACTCGTTGGCCAGCGGGCTGTCGTTGGACCTCGGGTCGCTGCGCTCATACGCGGTCGTCGCCCAGTAGACCATGTATTCGCCGATCTCCGGAATCCAGTAGGCTTCCGGCGCCCAGGCGCAGCCGGCGCCCGGAATCTTCGAGGCGACGTCGACGAGACGCGGCTTCGACCAGGAAACGAGGTTATGGGATTCCCAGATGACGAGCTTGGTGCTGCCGCCCGCGCCCGGACGGAAGTGCCAGCCGTACTTCTTGACGCTCAGATCGGTGGCGATCAGGTAGACGGTGTCGCCCTCCGGGGAACGCACGAGGTACGGGTCGCGCACGCCGGTCTCGCCCACGTCGGAGGTGAGCACCGGGTCGCCGTCCTTATGCGTGTCGGTCCACTTGAGACCGTCCTCGCTGGTGGCGAAGTACATCTGCTCATCGGTGACGTTGCGCTCGGAGCCGGTGAAGTGCGCGAACAGGTAGTCGGTGGTGGCCTCCTGCTTGACGGCCTTCTTCACGGTCGCGACGAAACGCTTGACGGCGGTCGCGCCCTCGACGGAGGCGGTGAGCACGACGGTCTTGTCGCCGTCGGCCGGACGGGTGACGACGCCCGGCGCGACCTTGCCGTCGGCCTTGTCGGAGATGACGGACGGATCGGACGAGGTCCACGTGATCGGGCTGCCGAACTTCGAGCCGGTGGTCGGGAGCGTGATGCTCGAGTACACGGCGTTGAGGTTACCGAGGCCGATCGCGTCGAGGTCGGCCTGCGCCTTGTCGGCGGCGGATTCCTCATGCTTGACGGTGACGGTGAAGGTCTTGGACTCGCTCGTTCCCGCGACGGTGGCGGTGAGCGTCACCTTCACGTCAGCCTGGTCGGAGGCCGGACGCGTGACGGTCGCCTTGCCGGTCGCGGCGTCGATCGCGATCGCGGCGTTGTCGGACGTCCACGCGATCGCGGTGCCGTTCGAGCTGACCGGCACGGTGAAGTCGGCGGTCACGGATTCCGGCACGTCCGCGTTGGCCAGCGCGTCGGCGATGGCCGCGGCGGTGGAATCGTAGACCTTGAGGTTGTCGATGTCACCGGTGAAGTATTCGCCGTTGCCCCAGTTGCCCTTGCCGATCTGGAACACGCCGCCCTCGGCGCCGAGGATCGACGTCAGCGGCGAATCGGCGGTGTCGGTGGAGACGCCCTGCTGCTTGCCGTCCACGTACAGCGCGGAGAACTCGTCGGTCACGACAATGTCGACGTGCTTCCAGTTGCCGGCGGTTCCGGCGTTCTTGTCGATGGTGGCCTTGTCGGAGTTGCGGCCGTTGATGTAGCGCTCGACGCGCGTCTTGTTGGTCTGGTCGAGCACGCCGAGATACGTGGGCGCGCTGCCGTTGACGCCGTTCGCGTTCGGCGCGGCGAAGACCGTCCAGGCGCCGCCGGTCGCGTTGGCCTTGGAATCGTAGCTGATGGTGACGGCGTGCTTGCCCTTGAGCAGGGCGGAGCCGTCGGCGTTGGTCAGGTTCAGCCAGTTGCCGGAGCCCAGCGTGAGCGCGGTCGTGCTGTCCTTCGTGTTGGTCGCGGTCGTGGCCTTGCCGTTGATGGTCGCCTTGGCCTTGCCGGTCTTGTCGTTCAGCGTGCCGGTCTGGTCGGCCTTGACGTCGTTGAAGTCGTAGTTGGCGAGCAGGTTCGCGTCCTTCTCGTAGTTCGCGAGGTCGCTCGGCCCCTCGGCGGGCGTCGCGTCGGCGGTTGCGGCGGCGGTATCGTCCGCCGTGATCGTTCCGTTCTGCGCGACGGCGGCCGCGAGCGCCTGCTGCGCGGCCGGCGTGTTCGCCGCCGACGTCGTCGTGTCGGCCGCGTTCGCGGCCGGCGCCAACGCCATCAGCATCGGCACTGTGGCCACCAGCGCCACCGCCTTCTTCCAGTTCCCCATAATGCTCCTTCGATCAGGGAATCATGTTCTTCCGACGGTCTCCTCCTCGCCCGTCATCGCCTACCTTGCGATGACGGGATTCGCCTGTGCACCAGCCGCCCATCGAAGACCTCACCATCTTCCCCAAGGAGCCGATGACCGAACCTACCATCGGAAATGTTCGTTCCCATCATACATGTGAGCGGTCACAAAGCCACGCCGAAAGCGGTTGCAGAACGTGGGCCGGCCGCTACCGAAATAGGCCCCCTCTGATGAGGGGGCTCCCGGCGAAGCCGGGTGGGGGAGAGACAATGGGCGCAGGCCACAGGAAACGGAATCGGCCTTCGGCCGATACGATATTCCCGCGGCCAGCGGCCGCTCCTCTACTCTCTCCCAGTCCGCTTCGCGGACAGCCCGTCCGCAATTACGGACAGCCTGCGGCTGACCCCACATCGGCTCGCTGCCGCCCGCCTTCGCCTACGGAGAGCCCACCGGGCTCTCCGTTTCACGGCTCAGCCCGTCAGAGGGGGGCCACCCCTCAGTCGGCTTCGCCGACAGCTCCCCCTAAAAGGGGGAGCAAAAGGAATGGCATGCGCCGTCAGACACATGCCATCGCCTTGCTCCCCCACGCATGTGGGGGAGCTGTCCGGCGCAAGGCCGGACTGAGGGGGAACCCAGCGCGCTACGCGCGGCGCTTGCGCCAGACGGTCAGGGCGACACCCGCGGCGGCGAGCACGGCCACCACGCCGAGCACGGACGCCACGGCGGCACCCGTCCTCGACAGAGCCGCACCGTTGCCGGACGGTTTGGCCGTCGGCTTGGCCGCGGTGCCATTACCAGCACCGTCACCAGCACCCGGCTTGGTCGCGGAACCGTCACCGTTACCGTTGTTGTCGCCAGTGCCCGGGTTCGGGTTCTCCGAATCCTTCTTGACGAGGGTGACCTTGTAGGTCTTCGTGGTGGTGCCGTCGGCGGCGGTGACCTTCACGGTCACCACGCCGTCGGCCACGGCCACATCGGCCGAAGCGCCGGCGTCGGTGGTCTCGGCGGCCACGTCGGCCACGGTCACCGCGGCAGGATCGTCGACCTTCAGCGTCGCGCCCTTGTCGGACGCGGCGTCATCGAGCGACACCTCGGAACCCGCCACCGTGAGCGACTTGAGCGACGCATCGGTGGACACCGGCTTGTCGGCCACGACGACCTTCAGCGTGACGTCCTTCTTCGACTGGTCAAGCTCCTCGCTGGTGGTCATGTCGATGATCGGCGTGCCGTCTGCGCGGAAGTGCACCGGGAGGATGCCGGCGTCGCGCGCGGTGTTGCGCGAACCGTTGGTCATTGCGTGGTACACGTTGTACACGTCACCGTACGGGTCGGTGAAGTAGGAGTTGTGGCCAAGACCGAACTGGTCGGCGAAGGTGCCGTTGTGCAGCCACGGGTAGTTCGACTTCGTCCAGCTGGACGCCTTGGTCAGGTCGGAGCCCACGTTCGCGATCAGCATGCCGGTCGCGTACTGCGGGGTGACGAGCTGGGCGGAGAACACCATGTACACCTTGCCGCCGGAGACGAGCACGTTCGGGCCCTCGTTGACGCCGTCGAGCTCCCATCCCCATTCGGGGCGCATGATGCGCTGCGGCGTGGTGAGCGCCACCCACGGCTTGTCCGGATTGACTTCGGCGATGGAGACATTGGCCTTGGCGCCGGCGCGCTCCTCGTCACCCTGGCTCCAGGCGATGTAGGACTTGCCACCCGCCTCGAAGTAGGTCATGTCGATGGTCAGACCGAGGTTGGAGAGGTTGTCGAGGCTGCCGTCGGCGAGCTGGCGCTGCACACGGTGCTCGATCCAGTCGGCGGTCTTGGTCGGGTCGCCGCCGTCCTTGAGCTCCATGATGTACGCGACGGGTGCGGTGCCGACCCAGTTCGGGCCGCCGTAGGCCTTGTCGGGCACGGTGGCGTAGAAGCAGTACAGCTTGCCGTTGATGACGTGCAGCTCCGGCGCCCAGTGGTAGCCCTTGTGGCCGAGTCCGTCGTTGTCGCCGAACAGGTAGGTGTCCTGGCCTTCGACCTTGTAGCCGCCGTCTGCGACCACTCCGGCCTTCTGGTCCTTGAGCCCGGCGAGCGTGTCGGAGGAGCGGATGAACAGCGTGTGCATGCCGCCCGCGTCGGACGTGCCCATCGCGTAGTACTTGCCCTTCCAGTACACGATGTTCGGGTCGGCGCGGTTCTTCATCATCGGGAACTGCTCGGAGTAGTTCTGCTGGTTGATGGTGCCGCTGATCGTGTATTCGCCGGCCTTGGTGAGGTCGATGTTCTTCAGCTCGTCCTGGTTCCAGTTGACGCGGAAGTCGAAGGTGGAACCGTCGGAGTAGGTGGCGGTCGCGGTCGCGCCCTTGGAGAGCAGGCCGTTGTCGAGCGTCGTGCCGCCATTGACCTGCTGGAGCAGCTCCTGCTCGGTGGTCTTGCCCGCTTCGACGGTCACGGTCTTCGGGGCTTCGACGCCCGTGTTGTGGACGCGGCCGAGCCGCTCGGTGACGGCGGCCGCGGCGGCCTTGGTCAGGGCGATCGTGTTGCCGCTGCCGGCGAGTGCGTTGGCGACGCCGCTCAGGTCGGCCTGCGTACGCGCGAAGCCGACACCGGTCTTCACGTCGGAGAACGTCTTGAAGTCCTTGGTGGTCACGTAACGGCTGACGCCGCTGGTCTTCCAGGAGATACGGTATTCACCGGTGGAAGCGTCGTAGCCGGCGGCGATGGTACCAGCGTCGAACAGCGTGGCATCGTCGGTCACCTGGACCATGTCGCCGCGTTCGTCGTCGTTCGGCTTGCCGGACCACTCGGTCAGGTCGCCGGACGTGGAGAAGGCGATCTTGCCGCCATCCACGCGGTTGCCGTTGACGTCGGTGAAGACGGCCACGTACGCGTACTTGCCGTCCTTGAGCTGGAACAGGTACGGGTCGACGAGTCCGCGGACATCGGTGGTCTGCGTCGGATAGCCTTTGTCGTTCTTCGGACCGACGGTGATCTGCGCTTCGGCGAACGCGACGCCGTAGTCACTGTTCAGTGCGGTGTAGGAGGAACCATCCGCGCTGAGCGCGAGATGGAGGGCGTCGCCGACGCGCGCGCCACCGTTGATGGAGTGGTCGCGCGTGTACGATGCGAGCGTCTCGGCGCTCTTCGGCATGACGCGCACGGCGGTGAACTTCTTCGTCGCGGTCTTGCCGTTCAGCGTGACGGTGGCGGTCAGGTCGACGGTCTTCTCGGCATCACCGGAAACGCCGACCACCGTGCCGTCGTCCTTCACGAGCGACGTGTCGGACGACTTCCACGCGACGGTCGCGCCGGGAGCGGCGGCGACGGTCGCGGGCAACGTCGCGCCGGCGGTGAGCTGGTAGTCGACGAGCAGTCGGTCCGCGGCCGCGTCGGCGGTGGTGATGGCCGCGGTGACGACCACCGTGAACTGCTTCGTGTAGACGACACCGTTCACGGTGGAGGACGCGGTGAGCGTGACTTCGGTGTCCTTGGCGGGCGCCTTCACGACCTTGCCGTCATTGCCGAGCACGGTCGTGTCGGACGACGACCACGCGAGCGGGTTGCCGAGTGCATCGGTCGCGGGCAACGTCACGCCGGTCTCGGTGGAGCCGGGCACGGTGACGCCGTCCCAGATCATCGCGTCGGAGACGTAGGCGGCCTTCCACACCTTGATGTTGTCGAGTCCGCCGTTGTAGTACTTGTCGCCGTTCCACGTGGACTTGCCGAACGTGACCGGCAGATCGGCGCCGAGGTCGGAGAGTTTCGTGGTCACGTTCCTGTTGATGCCCTTGAGCGCGCCGTCCTGGAACACGGCGATGAAGCTCGGGCTCACGGAGATGCGGTACGTGTGCCACACGCTGGACGTGTTCGTGTTCACGGTCACGCCCTGCTCGGCGCGGTTGGAACCCTTCGTGATGGCGGTGTACACGCTGCTCGGGCGCAGACGGGAGAAGAAGTACTTCTGATTGTCGTTGCCGATTGCGAACGAGAAGAAGTTGTCGTTGTCTGCCATGCGCGACTTCGAATCGAACTGCACGGTGAACGAGTCGGTGCCGTTGAGCAGGCCCTTCGGCAGCTCGAGGTACTGGCCGTCGTTGCCGCGCAATTGGACGACCTTGCTGGTGAAGTCGCCGGGCTTGCCGTACTCGACGTTGTCGCCCTTGATGGTCAGGTCGTTGCCGTGGCCGGAGACGTCCTTGCCCTTGTCGTTCTCATCCTCGAAATCATAGGATGCGAGCAGGTTCGCGTCCGTGAGGCCGCCATCGGCCGGATCAGCGGCCATCGCGGTGCTCGGCCCCAAGGCCAGCCCCGCGAGCATGACCGGCAGCGCCGCAAGGGCCGCCACCGCTTTCTTCCAATTCCCCATGATGCTCCTTCGGTAAGGGGATTTCTTCCTTCGATATTCAGTTATGTGGTGAAGTGTGTTGGGTAAAACTGCCTCCCTCTGAGGGGACATCGCCGTGAAGCAAACGCCGGAGGCGTTTGTAGGCGATGTGCGAGCCGACAGGCGAGCCGATGTGAGGTCAGCCGCAGGCTGTCCGTAATGGCGGACGAGGTGTCATCGCGAAGCGATGACGGAGGGAGAGACCACGGCCGTAGGCCGCGGGAACATCGAATCGGTCTTCGGCCGATGCCGTTTCCTCAGCGGCTCACGCCGCAGTCTCTCCCCCACCCGGCTTCGCCGGGAGCCCCCTCGTCAGAGGGGGCCAATTCGCACGGTCGGCTCAGGCCTGGCGCTTGCGCTGGATGGTCAGGGAGACGCCGGCGGCGGCGAGCAGGACCGCCACGCCGAGCGCACCGGCCACGGCGGTGCCCGTCGCGGACAGGCCCGCGCCGTTGCCGTTCGGCTTGGTCGCGGAACCGTTGCCGTTCACGGAACCGGCTCCGGCGTTGCCGTTGCCGGCATCACCGTTATCACCCGCGTTGCCGCCGTTTCCACCGTTTCCGCCGTTATCACCGGAATCCTTCGCCTTGACGGTGATCTTCAGGGAACCGGAGACGCCGTTCTTGGCGGTGGCGGTGATCGTCGCGTCGCCGGCGGCGCGCGCGGTCACGGCGCCGTTCTGGTCGACGGAGGCGACGGTCGCGTCGGAACTGGTCCACACGAGACCGGCGGCCGCGGCGTCGCCCGCGTCGCCGGACCACGTGATGTCGGCGGCGAGCTGCGCGACGTCGCCGACGGTGAGCTGCTGCTTGCCGCTCACCGTGACGGCGGTGACGACGCTCTCACCGGGCTTGTCCGGGTCGACCGGCGTCTCGCCCGTGCCCTTGACGGTCACGGTGACGGTGACGGTGCGGTTGGCGGGCGCGACCTCCTGGTCCTTGCTCAGCGACATGTCGAGCATGCCGTTGGCGCGCACGTTCACCGACTTGACCCACGTGTTGCGGTCCTGGTCGAACAGGCCGCCGGCCGCGCTGCCGGAGTGGGGCTCCGGGTAGGGGCGGGCGTGGTAGGCCATGACGATGTTGCCGGCCTCGTCGTGCACGAGCGAGATGTGGCCGGGGCCGGCCTGCTTGCGCTCGTACGAGGTCTCGTCGGCGCCGTACTTGCCGGTGTAGGTGTCGTTCGTGTCAATCGACGGGAAGTCGGCGGTCGTCCAGCTGGCCGGGTCGGTCAGGTCGGCGTCGAGGGAGGCGCGCATCACGTTGGTGTTGTAGTACTTGTCCACCGTGGCGCCCGCGTACGCGATGTACACGTACTTGCCGTGCGCGAACATGAACGGTGCCTCGACGATCGCCTGGTCCGAGCCTTCGGTGTTGTCGCCGGGGGTCGGGGACTGCTTGCCGTACTCGAACTGCTGGCTCACCTGGTAGATGTGCTTGAGCGAGCCGTCGACGAGCGGGGTGACGCCGTCGCCCATCTTCGCCTTGGCGAGGTACAGGCCGGCGCTCTTCGGGAACAGCCAGTAGCCCTGGGTCTTGCCGTTCTCTTCGCGTTCGAAGTACGTCACGTCGAACGCGGCGCCTTCGAGCACGGTCGGCTCGCCCCAGTTCTCGGCCTTGAGGAAGCCGCCGTCCTTGATGGACTGCTCGTCGCCGGTGTACGGGATGAGGATGGTGTTGTTGCACCAGCCGCCGTTCACGCTCGAGGCTCCCTTATGGAAGCCGGCCACGATCCACCACTTGCCGTTGATCTTGTGGAACTCCTGGGCCCAGATGAACGCGCTCCACCCGTAGAACGAGTCGGGGTACTGGTCCTTGTGGCCCGGAGTGCCGTTCTCCGGCTTGATGATGATGTGCTCCTCGGCGCTCTTGAGGCCGTTGATGGTCTTCGCGCGCTTGAGTCCGATGGAACGGTAGCTGTTCTTCTGCAACGTGCTCGGATCGGTGGACTTCACCTCGTAGGTGGAACCGGTGAGGTAGTAGTAGCCGTCGTCCTCGTTGTAGAAGATGTCCGGATCGGCGCGGGCGTCGTTATACATGGCCTCGTCGGTCTGCTTGACGGTGCCCTGGACCTTGATCGAACCGCCCTTCGACTTGTCGAGCGATGCGAGCTGATCGGCGATCGAGTCGGTGTTCCAATCCACGTCGAACGACTTCGTGGAGTCATCGTTGTAGGTCATCGTCGCCTTGGTCTTGGCGACGTCCTTCGCGATGGATTCCGCGGTGGCGTCCTTCGCGTCCGCCTCGACGCCCTTCACGGAAACGCCGGTGTTCTGGAGGTCCACGTAGTTCTTGTGGAACTTCGCGAACTCCGTCTGGCTCACCGTGAACGCGCTGGTCTGGCCTTCGCCGGCCCACGCGGGCAGGCCGTCGGTCGCGCCGGACACGCCCATCTGGGCGGCGTCGGCCTTGTACAGGCCCGTGACCTTCGCGGAGGCGGTCAGGTCGGAGAGCACGGCCACGCGGCCCTCGCCAGTCAGGCCGTCGGTGAAGAACACCTTGTAGCCCTTCGCGGCGGCGTCATAGACGATGCGCGGGTTGGTGACGGTATCGGAGGAGGACAGCGTGATCGCGCGCTGGTTGGTGAACGTCGCGCCGTCGCCCTTGCCGTCCCACACGTAGATCGCGCCGGTCGCGTTGTTCTGCGACGCGACGACGCCGAGCGTGCCGTCCGCGGCGCGGTAGAACGTGGGCGAACCCATCTGCGCGTTCGGCTTGGCGGACTGCGAGCCGTCCCACTTGACCGACAGGATCGACTGCGCACGGTTCAGCGTCGTCCACGTGGCCTCGCCCGCGGCCTTGTCGGCCACATACAGCGAGTCCGCGCGACGATCGTCGTTGTAGGCGAGCGGATCGTACTTCGCGCCGTTCTGGTCGCTGCGATCGACGTCCTTGACGTAGGACGCGATCTGTCCGCCGTCGTCGAGAATCGTCGCGTCCGCCGTGACCGGCGTCGCGACGCCGTCGATCGTCGCCGTGAGCGCGACCTTCACGGGCGCGCTTCCGGCGGCAGGCAGCGTGACCTTGCCGTCCGCGGCGACGAGCTTCGCGCCGTCGCCCGCGGCCTTCCACGTGACCGTCTTGCCGAGCACGGTGGACGGCAGGTCGTCGGTGATGCGCGACGGGATGGCGAGCGCGGCGGCGTAGTCGGTCTTCGCGCCTTCGACGCCGAGTTCGTCGGCGGTGAGCGCGCGGCCGGTGATCGTCAGGTTGTCGAGGAGTCCGGTGAAGTATTCGCCGTTGCCCCAGTTCGCCTTGCCGATCTGGAGGATGCCGCCGTCGGCGCCGAGGATGTCGGTCAGGACCTGGCCGTTGGTGTTGACGGCGACGAGCTGCTGGTCGACGTACAGTTTCGCGGTCTTGCCGGCGATGACGATGTCGACGTGCTTCCAGCCTTCGTTCTTCGCGGTGGTGGAGAGGTTGCCGGAGGAGTCGCGACCGCTCGCGTTGTTGTAGCGTTCGACCGTGATGCCGGTGGTCTTGTCGAGGACGCCGACGTAGTGCTCCTTGCCGTACTCCTGCTTGGTGGCGTTGGAGGCGGCGAAGAACGTCCATCCGGTGTTCGCGTTGCCCGCGTCGGGCTTGGAGTCGTAGGAGATCGTGACGTCGGTCTTGCCCTTGAGGAGCGGGGAGCCGTCCTTGGCGGTGACGTTCAGCCAGAAGTCCTTGCTCAGCTTCACGGCCTTGCCGTCCTTCGCGTCCTTGGAGTCGGCGAGCGCGGCGGTGCCCTGCGTGGCGCCGGTCGCGTTGCCGCCGTCGAACGTGCCGTCGGCGGAGGCCTTGTCGAACGTGAAGTCGGCGAGCTGGTCCGGGTCGGTGGGCTCGGTCGGCTCGCCGCTGCCGTCGTCGACGACCTTCACTGTGGCGGTGACGGTGATCGCGGTGGAGCTGTAGAGCGGACGGTTCTTCTGTGCGGTCGCGTTGTCGACGAAGCCGCCGGTCTGCTTCCAGCTGTTGTTCGCGTTCGCGCCGCTGTTGATGAGGTCGTCCTCGTCGGTCTTGGCTTCGCCGGCCGTGTTGGTCCACTTCCAGTGGTTCTTGTTCGCGCCGATCGTGTCGACCGTGCCGGTGACCGTGTACTCGCCGGGCTTGGCGGTGTCGACGCCGGAGACGTCCCACGTGACGTCGCGGTCGGCGGTGCCGTAGCCGTTGGCGAGCGTGACGGTCTGCGTCTTCGGGAGCTTGGACGTGACGTCCTTCGCGTCGGCGTTCTGCTTGACGGTCACCTCGTCGTCGACGGAGAGGTTCTGGTTGTCGGAGGCCTTCGCGTCGGCGTTGCGGATCGCGTCGTACTGCGCCTTGGTGAGGGAGACGACGCCGCCGTGCTTGGTGTTCGCGGTGAGGAAGAAGTTGGTCTCGCTCACGTTGAGCGGCGTCCACGGGTTCTCCGCGTTGAGGTCGGTGGCGATCAGCGGGTTGTAGCCGTAGCGCGCGCCGGAGGCGACGGAGCCGTAGTTGTCGACGAACAGGATCCACTTGTTCTCGCCGTTGACCTTGAACGCGTTCGGGCCTTCCTGGGAGGAGCCGAACGTGCTGCCGATGTTCTTCTGGCCCATGACCCAGCCCTTGGCCGGATTGGTGGCGCCCTGGTCGCCGCGCCACCAGTCGGCGCGGTCGGTGTACTCCATGAAGATGCGGCCGGATCCGCTCATGCGGTAGGAGCGGCCGTTGTTCTGGGTCATCGTCGTGTCGATGGTGTTGCGGTTCACCGCGCTGTTCGGCACGAACACGCCGCCGAAGTGGTAGGTGTCCTGCGTGAAGTCACTGGTGTAGCCCCACACGACGTTGTTGTTCTTGGAGCCGCCGTCCACGCTTGCGGAGACGGACCAGTACATGACGAACGCGCCGCCCTTGGCGGAACCGTTGTCCTTGCCGTCGTCGTTGAGGTCGTAGAAGTCGGGGACCCACGTGGCTTCGGGGGCCCACGCCATGCCGATGTTCGAGATGGTCTTGCCGGTCACGCTGTCGGTGAGCGTGGTGTCATGCTTGCCGTTCTCGTCCACCGCGGTGTCGAGTTCGGTCATGTCGTCGAAGTGGATGAGGTCCTTCGAGGCCCACACGTGCAGCTTCGTGCTGTAGCCGTTGGTCCACGCGGTCCAGTTGGCGTTGTCGCCGCCGAACACGCGCAGGTCGGTGGCGAGGATGTAGTAGGTCTTCGCCTGCGGGTTGTAGGCGATGAACGGGTCGCGCACGCCGGTCGTGGATTCGTTGCTGGCGAGGATCGGCTCGCCGCCGTTGAGCGTATCCCACTGGTAGGGGTTGTCGCCGCGGGAGATGTCGAGGTAGATCTTCTCCGCGTAGCCCTTGTTGTTCTCGATGAAGTGGACCATCGCGTAGCCGTACGGATCGTCGGCCTTGACTTCCTTGACGGTCACCTTGATGCTCGCCGTGACGTTCGCGGCGGCGGTGGAGGTGGCGGTGATCGTGGCGGTGCCGGCTTTCTTGGCGGTCACGCTGCCGCTCGCGTCGACGGTGGCGACGGCCGGGTTGTCGGACTCCCACGTGACGGTCGGCTCGGCGGACGCCGGTTCGACGGTCGTGGTGAGCGAGGTGGAGGAGCCTTCCTTGAGGGTCAGCGTGCCGTCGTCGGCCACGGCGGAGCCGCCGATGTGCAGCTTCGTGGGCGAAGCGACGCCGAGGTCCGCGGCGGAGAGGGCGGAACCGTAGATGGTGAGGTTGTCGAGCAGGCCGGTGAAGTATTCGCCGTTGCCCCAGTTGCCCTTGCCGATCTGCAGCACGCCGCCGGAGCCTCCGAGAATAGTGGAGAGCTCCTCGCCGTTCACGTTGCTCGCGACGAACTTGCGGTCGACGTACAGTTTCGCGGTCTTGCCGGAGATCACGAGGTCGACGTGCTTCCACGCGTCCTTGGTGCCCGCGTTCTGGTCGATTGTGGCGACGTCGCTGTTGCGGCCGTTCAGGTAGCGTTCGACGCGCGTCTTGTTGGTCTGGTCGAGCACGCCGAGATAGGTGGGCGCGTTGCCGTTGACGCCGTTCGCGTTCGGCGCGGCGAACACGGTCCATGCGCCGCCGGTCGCGTTGGCCTTGGAGTCGTAGCTGATGGTCACGTCGTTGAGGCCGGCGAGCAGCGGGCTGCCGTCCGACTTGGTGACGTTCAGCCAGAAGTTCTGGCCGAGCTGGGCGGCCTTGCCGGCGTCATCGTTCTGGCCGGCGACGAGGTTCGCGGTGCCGTTGACGGTCGCCTTCGCGTCGCCCTTCGCGCTCGTGAACGCGGCGGTTCCGTTGTCCTGCGCGGCCGGGTTGGCGTTGAAGTCGAAGCTGGCGATCGGGTCGACGGCGGTTGCGGCGGCCGCCTTGGCGGACTTGGTCGTGTCGGCGGCGGCCTGCGCCTGGGCCTGGGCCTGGGCGGCACGCAGCTGCGCGGTGGATGCCGTCGCGGATTGCGTGGCCGTGGTCACGGCGTCGTCCGCCGACGCGGTCATGGGCAGGATCAGTCCCATGCCGAGCGTCGATACCGCGGCCACGATGGCCGCGAGTCGTGTGGCTCTCTTCACTGAGATTCCTTCCTCGGATTTCCTCAAGTTCCTTCGTTGGATTGCGTTCGTCTACCGCGCGCCTGCCCCCTCAGTCCGGCCTATGGCCGGTCAGCTCCCCCACATACGTGGGGGAGCAAAGGGAATGGAACGCGCCACGCAGCACAACCATTCCTTTGCGCCCCTTTCAGGGGGAGCTGTCGCGCGAAGCGCGACTGAGGGGGGGGGGGACTCGATGTCTGGCAAACGAACACCCGATTTGTAATTTTGTTACCAAATCGTTATCGACGACCGGCCGCCAATCCTCCTCAAGTGGCGTGTTTCGCCGTCGCCCTCCTTCACGGCGCACGCGACGCCGCAATCGGTTTCCTTCGCCGGAAACGCCCGCCGCACCCGCAATCCCAGTCACCACAACGTTTCCCGGAACAACGTTTTCGCACGGCCGGCTCCCCGGCTCTTGTGCCCCTCATTATACTGTGAACGCTCACTTTACTTAAGCGCTTACAACGAGACCTCGTTCGGCCGAGGGCCGCATAGGCCCCCTCTGACGAGGGGGCTGTCGGCCACAGGCCGACTGGGGGAGAGACGGCGGCCGCAGGCCGCAGGAAACGGAATCGGCCTTCGGCCGATGCGATATCCCCGCGGCCTGCGGCCGCTCTTCTTCCCTCCCTCCGTCATCGCTTCGCGATGACACCTCGTCCGCAATCAAGGACGGCCTGCGGCCGGCCCCACATCAGCTCGCCTGTCGGCTCGCACATCGCCTGCAAACGCTTCCGGCGTTTGCTTGACGGCGATGCCCCCTCAGTCGGCCTACGGCCGACAGCTCCCCCTGAAGGGGGGAGCAAAGTAATGGCATGCGCCGTAAGGTGCATTCCGTTAGCCGGCACCTCGTAAGAAAACGCTTTTCGTAAGCGGTCACATTGCTGTCATCACGTGTCCTCCCTTGGTTTATAATTGAAGCGTTTCAATTTGCATGTCAACGATAACATACTTACAACGAGGTAGCTCATGCATCACGTCATCACGCGGGCAACGGAACGCCCGCGACAAGACACCGACGCAGTCATAGGCACAAGTACAGGCCGGAACACCGGCATCATCCGGCGCACAGGCATCATCCGGAACATCGGCACGACCAGGACGCCGGCGCGCATCCTCTGCGCCCTGCTCGCCGCGGCGGGCATGCTCATCGCGCCGATGACGGCCACCGCCGCCGAAACCGCGCGCCCCGCCCCGACCATCACCGGTCTCACCACCGATTACCTCACCAATCCGGTGGGCGTGGAGACCGACGGCGTGACCTTCGGCTGGCGGATGGACTCGAAGGTCATCGGCGCCACGCAGTCCGCCTACCAGATCGACGTCACGGCCGACGGCAAAGGCACGGTATGGTCCAGCGGCAAGACGGACGGCGGCACGTCCGTCGGCATCCCCTACGCGGGACCGGACCTGACCGATGGTACGGCGTACTCGTGGACCGTCACCGTCTGGGACGGCGACGGCGCGAAGGCCGTCTCCTCCCCCGCCACGTTCGAGACCGGCGTGACCGACACCAAGCAATGGCAGGACGCGCAGTTCATCCGCATGAACAAGTCGTCGAGCGCCCCGATCTTCCGCACCGAGCGCAAGGTCGGCAGCGACATCGTCTCCGCCCGTCTCTACATCACCGCGCTCGGCGCCTACCAGGCGTATCTGAACGGCAAGGAGGTCGGCGAGACCCAGGCGGACGGCACCGTCACGCACGACCATATGAATCCCGGATATGGCAACGGCGACGTATCCCTCGGCTACCAGACCTACGACGTCACCGGCTATCTCAAGGGACAACGCGACATCGCCCTGTCCGTCGTGGCCGGCAACGGCTGGAAGTTCGGCCTGAACACGACGGCCGCGCAGCCGGCGGTCAAGGCGCTGCTCGCCGTGACCGGCACGGACGGCGACGTCACGTACATCCCCACCAACACCACCGACTGGAAGGGCACGCTCAGCGGCGGCATCCTCAAGAACGGCGTCTACTACGGCGAGGACTACGACGCGCGCGTGGCCGACCGACTGGGCGATTTCACCAAGGTCGGCTACGACGACGGCGACTGGACCGGCGCGGACGATACCGCCGCGACGGTCGTGCCGAAGCTCACCGACACCTTCGACACCGCGAAGGCGCGCTACGTGCGGCTTTCGGTGAGCGCCACCGGCCCGGCCATCAAGGAGGACACCAACGAGAACCGCCTGCAGATCATGGAGATGGGACTGTACGCCGACGGCGACGGCACCGGTACCGGCTCCGGCACCACCAATCTGCTCAAGGGCCTGACCGCGCAGGCGTCCGACACCTTCGACTGGGATGACACGTGGGGCGTGGCGAAGCTGACCGACGGCGACGACGGCGTCGAATCGGACGCCGGCTACTCCAGCGGCGTGCTCGCCAACAACCAGAGCGAGGTCGCGCTCACGCAGCCCATCACGCTCACCTTCGACCTGGGCGAGGCGAAATCATTCGACAGGCTCACGCTGCAGCCGCGCGTGCAGGCCGATTCGATCGACGGCGTGCAGGCGGCCAACTATCCGAAGGACTACACGCTGCAGATCTCCGACGACGGCGAGCACTGGACCGACGTGACCACGAAGCACGTGGACTCGCTGCGCAACACCGTGCTGCACCCACAGACCGCGATGCCGGCCGTCACCACCTCGTTCGACGAGACCACCGCCAAGGACGTGCGCGTGAGCGTCTCGCAGTCCGGACCGGCCAACGCGCAAGACAACGAGAACCGTCTGCAGATCATGGAGATGCAGCTCACCGACGCCGACGGCGACGTGGTGTCCGGCGGCGTCACGCCGACCGTGTCCGACACGTTCACCGGCGGCGGCCAGTGGAAGCCCGCGAACCTGACCGACGGCGACCTGGGCGAGACCAGCGATGCGGGATGGTCCAGCGCCATCCTCGGCAAGGGGAACGTCACACAGGACATCGACGAGCCGATCACGTTCGACTTCCACTTCGACAAGGCCGTCTCCATCGCCGGGCTGACGATGACCCCGCGCACCAAGGTCGATTCCGTCCTCTCCGGCACCGCCGCGAACTACCCGCAGACCTACTCCGTGCAGGTCTCGAAGGACGGCGGCAAGACCTGGACCGACGTCAAGAGGAATGTGGACGCCGGCAGCGTGCGCAACACCGTGCTCGCCGGCGCGCTCGCGCTGGGCACGACCACCTACGCGGGGAAGATCGTCGCCAAGCCGGGCCTGACCGGGCGCATCGTCGACGCGTTCTCCGCCGAACCGGTGTCCGCCACCGTGTACGAGGGCGACGCCGCGACCAGCGAGTTCGCCGGCGGGCAGGTGAACGTCGTCGACTACCGCGCCTACGCGAAGCCCTCCGACGCCCTGTACCAGTCCGCGTACACGAACGTCGCCAAAGGCGACAGCCTCTTCGGCAGGAACGGCCTCACCCTGAAGAAGGGACAGACGATGATCATCGACATGGGGCAGAACCTCACCGCCGTGCCGACGCTCACCTTCGCCGCGGCCTCCGGGACCAAGGCGACCGTCCGGTTCGGCGAGATGCTCAACGACGGCAGCGCGGTCGGCAACGGCAACACGCAGGCCGACGGGCCGAAGGGCTCGATGTACCAGAAGAACCTGCGCAACGCCCGTTCGCAGGCCACCTACGTGTTCGACGGCGGCGGCAGCAACAGCAACAACGGCAACAGCAGCAACGGCAAGGAGACCTACCAGCCGCTGATGTCGTACTTCGGCTACCAGTACATCGAACTGACGGCCACCGCCGACATGACCGTGTACGCGGCGAAGTCGAACGCGCTCTCGTCCGTGAGCCGCCAGACCGGCACGATCAGCACCGACAACGCGCACGTGAACAAGCTGTTCTCGAACACGCTGCACGGCCAGCTGAGCAACTACTACACCACGTCCACCGACTGCCCGCAGCGCGACGAACGTCTGCTGTGGACCGGCGACCTGCAGGCGTTCGCGCAGACCGCCACCTACAACTTCGATTCGGTCGCGTTCCTCGACGACATCCAGGACATCCTCGACGAGAACACGATGATCAAGGGATACACGCCCTCGGTCGCCGACCAGCTGAGCGGCTACTTCAGCAACCAGGCGGCCGGCTGGAGCGACGCGCTCATCATCGACGCCTGGGTCATGTACCAGCAGACCGGCGACGCGTCCATCCTCTCCCGCAGCTACGAGGCCCTGACCAAGTACATGGACTTCATGATCGCCGGCGAGCGCGGCCCCGACCAGGCGCGCGTGACCGGCGACAAGAACTTCGGCGACTGGCTGTCGTTCCAGGGCACGAACGTGAACATCATGGCCGACTACTACTACGGCTATGACGCGCAGCTCATGGCGAAGATCGCCGGCGTGCTGGGCAAGTCCGATGACGAGGCCCGCTACGCGGCCAAGTTCGAGGCGATCAAGGCGAAGTTCCTCGCCACGCACGTGACGTTCACGGACGGCACCCTGACCATCAAGTCCGGCGACACCGCGAGCAGCAAGAACCAGTTCCAGATGAACCTGGGCAAGGGCGGCACGTGGGAGGACAACTCCCAGACCGCGCTGCTGTGGATGCTCAAGCTCGGCTTCTACGATTCCGACGCGATGCGCGAGGCCGCGACGAAGCTGCTGGTGGACAACATCCGCAACGAGAACCCGGCCGAAGGCTCGGTGCGCGCGAACATGGCGAAGAACTCGCTGGCCGTCGGCTTCCTCGGCGCGAACGTGATCGCCCCGACGCTCACCGACGCCGGCCAGTCCAGCGTCTCGTACGACCTGCTGCTCAACGACGCGCAGCCTTCGTGGCTGTTCGAGGTGAACGCGGGCGCGACGACCATCTGGGAGCGTTGGAACTCCTACACCCCGGGCGTCGGCTTCGGCGATTCCGAGATGAACTCGTTCAACCATTACGCGTACGGCGCGGTGGTCGAATGGATGTACCGTTACATGGCGGGCATCGCCTCCTCCGAGGACGCCCCCGGCTTCAAGCACATCGTGCTGCAGCCGACCATCGACACCGGTGACCAGTACAACGACGAGAGCCGCATCTCCCACGCCAAAGGCACCTACGATTCCTACTACGGCACGATCGCGTCCGAATGGACCAGCACCGGCAAGGGTGCGGCCTCCACGTTGAAGACCTACAAGGCGACGGTTCCGGCGAACACGACCGCCACCCTGTACCTGCCCGTCGCCGAATCCGCCGCCAAGGGGTTCAAGGACATCGCCGGAGTCACCTACAAGGGCATGACCGAGCACAACGGCGTCGAGACCGCGCGCTTCGAGCTGGAATCCGGCGGCTACGCGTTCGAGATCCGCGACGGCGCGCTGTCCGCCGCCATCGCCGATGGCTACACGGCATCGTCCGGCGAGACGAATCCGGATCAGCCGAATCAGCCAGACAATCCGAATCAGCCGAACCAGCCGGGTGATTCCGGCGACGGCGACGACAGCGACGGCACCGGCACCGGCGCGAACGGCTCCGGCAACGGCGCCACCGGTTCCGGCGCGAACGCCGCCGACACGAACGCCGCGCACGGCACGACGCTGTCGCACAGCGGCGCGGCGGTGGCCGTCGCCATCGCCGCGACCGCGCTGTGCGCCGCGGCGGGCGTCGGTCTCACCGTCTGGCGCAAACGTCACGTCTGACACGACGACGATGACGGCATGACGACGGCGTCGCCGCGGTGATTCCACTGCGACGACGCCGTTTTTCTGTATCTTTTCCGTATCATGGATAGCCGTACCGACGCAACGAAAGGACGATCCATGGCACGGGTGACCATCAGCGACGTCGCACGGCAGGCGCACGTCTCGATGGGGACGGTGTCCAACATGCTCAACCATCCCGAACGCGTCCGGCCCGAAACACGCAAACGCATCCAGACCGCCATCGACCGGCTCGGCTTCGTGCCGAACCGCAGCGCGCGGGCGCTCGCCGGAGGCACGAACCAGGCGTTCGGACTGCTGCTCACCGGACTCGACCACGCGTTCTCGCTGCAGCTCGCGCAGGGCGCGCACGACGCGGCCCGCGCGGCCGGATACGATCTGCTCATCACCAGCACCGACAACGACCAGCTGCTCGCCAACCATTACGTCGACTTCTTCCGCGGCGCGCACGTGGCCGGCATCGTGATGGAGCCGCGTCCCAGCGCCGCGTGGATTCCGCAATGGCCCGACGACCTGCCGGTGGTGCTCGTCGACTATCACGACGACCGGCGGGAATTCGGACAGGTGTACGCCGACAACGTGCAGGCGGGGCGGGAGGCGGCCCGTCACGCGCTGGAGCTCGGGCGGCGGCGCATCGCCGTGCTGACCGCGGACGACGACATCCAGTCCCTCGCCGACCGCATCGACGGCGTCCGGTCGGTGCTCGGCGACGGCGCCGAAATCGTGACCGCGGCCGACTGGCGGGGGCCGCGCGCCGGGCTCGATGCCGGAATGCGGCTCGCCGGGCGGCCCGCGGCGGAACGGCCGGACTTCGTCATCGCGTTGACCGACGTGCTGGCGGCGGGATGCATCGACGGGATACGGCGTTGCGGACTGGGCGTCCCCGACGACATCGCGGTGATGGGGTGCGACGGCAATCCGCTGGCATGGGGCGGCAGCGTGCCGCTGACGACGATCGAGCCGCACGGCTACGAGATGGGTGCCGCCGCGATCCGGGTTCTTTTGGACGAGATTCGCGATGGGAGCCGGCAGGAGGCGGACGGGCAGAGCGATGGAAGCCTGCCCGGTGCGGAGGCCCGGCAGGATGCGGACGGACGGGGCCATGCAGCGCACGCCCAAGTGGTGATCCCCTCACGACTGCTGATCCGCGAAAGCACGGCCGGGCGAAAGCGCTGAGCAGTGAGGCCGACTGAGGGGGGACCCTGCGCATGCATAGGCCCCCTCTGACGAGGGGGCTGTCGGGCCGCAGGCCGACTGGGGAAGAGATAGCTGGAACGTAACGTTTGCGGTGTCTCTCCCCCCAGTCCGCTTCGCGGACAGCCCGACCGCAATCAAGGACGGCCTGCGGCCGGCCTCACGTTGGCTCGCCTGTCAGCTCGCATATCGCCTACAAACGCCTCCGGCGTTTGCTTCACGGCGATGTCCCGTCAGAGGGGGCCAAAATCGGCATGCGCCGGAGGCGCGTGGCGGTCCGTTATGCGCGGCGCTTGCGCCAGATCGTCAGGGAGATGCCGGCGGCGAGCGCGATCGCGGTGAATGCGGTCGCGCCGACGATTCCCGCACCCGTCGCCGACAGCGCCGAACCGGCGGTGCCGGCACCCGGCTGCTGCGCGGTGTCGGTGGACGGCTGCTTGCCGGGGGCGGTCACAGTGCCGTTCGCATCCGAACCGGTGCCGGTGCCGTTGGTGCCGCCATCGGCGTCATCACCAGTGCCACCGTCGCCGCCCTGGTTGCCGTCGCCATTGTCCCCGGAACCGTTATCGCCGGGACCGCCGTTATCACCATCACCGCCATCGTGCTTCGCGGCGGTGAACGTGTACGACGCTACGTCGAACAGCTCGTCGGCGGAATCGCCGTCGAACACGAAGTAGACGTCGTGGACGCCGGTGGCGCCGGCGAGGTCGGCGTCATACGTGGCGTACCCGCTGAAATCCGTGGCGGACGCGCCGTCGCCGGCGGGAATCGTCACGGTGCCGGCGAGCGGCCCGTCGACCGAATCAAGGTGGATGGCGATGGTGCCGCCCGCCTTGCCGATGGCGCGCACCGCGACGCTCGCGGCACCGGTCGCGCCATCCGCGCCGAAGTCGACGCCGGAAAGCGACGTCCACTCCCCCGCGTTGACGTTCGTGAGCCGCACGCCGTCCGCATTGCTCACGCCGTAGTCGCTCACACGCACGCCGGAATTCCGGTCGAGCGTCTGGAGGCCGGACGAACGGGCGATCGTGGTCGCCGCGACGCCGCCGGACACGTACGGGTCGAGGCGCTGGGTCTGCGGCACACCGGTCATCGTCATCGTGACCGGCTCGATCGTGCCGTCCGTGTTCACGGTCATCTCGTCGATGTGCGTGGAGCGGTAGGTGTAGCCCTTCTCGACGCCGTCGTCGGTGGTGCCGCCGCTGGGCGCGACGCCCGCGTCGATCAGCGACTTCATGACGGTCTGCGCGTGGTAGACCATGTACGTCTTGCCCTTGAACGTGAACATGGCGTGATGGTTGTTGCCGAAGATGCCGAAGAAGTCGCCCGGATTGCGCATCACGTCGCCCTGGTACGTGTACGGGCCCATCGGGTCCTTGGAGGTCATCACGTGGATGTCGCCCTTAGGCAGGGTCAGGCCGTCGGTGGTCACGTCGTAGCTGAGGTTCGAGCAGTACGAGTAGTAGTACGTGTCGCCGATCTTCATGATTCCGGAGTCCTCGTACATGCCGGGCGCGTCGATCGCCTTTACGTCGCCGGTCAGGGAGATCATGTCGTCGCCGAGCTTGAACACGCGCGTGTACTTCGGATGCGCGGCGTTCGCGCCCGTGCCGCCCTCGTTGCCCTGGCCGCCGCCGAGGTAGAGGTAGCCGGTGCCGTCGTCGTCCACGAGCGCCGCCGGGTCGAACACCCATTCCGGCGTGGTGGCGCCGTCCAGCTTCACGCCGGCCGTGCTCTTCTTCACGAGCGCGCGGCCGCCGAGCGGGTCGGTCCACGGGCCGACCGGCGAGTCGGAGGTCAGCACGTGCACTTCGTTGTTGTCGGTGTAGTACATGAAGAACTTCTCCACGCCGTCGATGGTCTTGTGCACGACGGCCGGCGCCCACGACCAGCGGCCGTTCGGGTTCGCGCCGCCCGTTCCGGAGACGCGGATCTGGCCTTCGTTGCGCCAGTTGGCCATGTCGTCGGTGGAGATCACGGAGATGGTCTTGATCTGCCGGTACGTGTTGTTCTTCAACGATCCGTCGCCGTTGGTCTCGTAGGTCTGCACGACCTGCCCGTCGCTGGTGACCTGCATCGCGTCGGAGCTCATGTACACGTAGAGTCGCCCGTCGTATTCCATGGCCCACGGATCGGCGCCGTACTGGTAGTCCATCAGCGGGTTGTCCATGCCCGCCTGTTTCGCCGACGGCGCGGCCTTCTGCACGGTGAGCGTGAACGTCAGGCTGGCGTGCGCGCCGGTCGCGTCGGTGGCGGTCAGGCGCATCGGGTACGTGCCGGCGGCGAGTCCGGCGGCGATGTCCAGTCGTTTCGCCGCCGCGTCCCATGTCACCTTGCCGGCGGCCACGGCACCGGCGGCCGTGCCGTCGCCGCCCGTGGTGCCGTCGCCGGCGTCCGTCACGGTGACGGTCGCGCCGTCACCGGTGACGTCGAAGGCGGGCGACGTCGTGGCCGCGTACCCGGCGAGCACGCTCATCGCGCTCTGGCCGTAGACGCCGACGGATTTCGCGCTGCGGGTGACGCGCAGCGCGGGAGCCATGCCGGTGTTCGCGTTGGTGAGGTTGCGGGAGCCCTCCGTGCTGACGAAATGCAGCTGTTCGGCGGCCGTATCGTTCACGGCGAGCAGCAGCGTGGAGTCGCCGCGCGCGATGGCTGCGTCGACGAGCCCGGCGACGTCCGCCGTGGCCTGCGTGCCGCTGATGGTCACGTCGGCGGTGACGGACGGCACGTCGGTGCCGTCGATGGCGAACGATTCGGAGGTGACGACGTCGTTCGCGTCGGCGGTGAACTGCGGGCGATTCGCCCACGTGATCTTCGAGAAGTCGCACTGCGCGTCGGTCGTGCACGCGGTGGACGGGTCGATGGCGGCGACGCGCAGGGTGCCGGTCGAACTGGCCACGCCGGTCTTGCGGCCGATCAACGTCAGCGCTAGATCGGCGGACAGAGGCTTCTGACCGCCCAGTGACGAGAGATCGAAGGCGAGGAACGTCATCTTGAGATCGGTGGCGTCGTTCGTGTTCGTGGAGACGAATTGCTCGCCCAGCTCGCCTTGGCTCCGGCCGCCGTCGGCGGTGTTCTGCACGACCAGGTCGTTGGCCGTGTTGTAGTTGTCGAGCTTCTGCTTCTTCCACGAGGCCACAAACGTGTCGCTCGTGGCGACGATCGAGCTTTCGCGCACGTCGCTGGGTGTGTCCGCGGTCGCAGCCGGCGCCATCGCCAGCATCATCGGTATGGCGGCGAACGCCGCCACCACCGCCTTCCATCGTCCCATGATTCTCCTTCGATTGGGTCGGCACGGCCTCCCCGCCGCGTTCCGGCGCACCCAGTCCACACCGCGTGCGCCTTACTGCCCACAGTAATGTGAGCGCTTACAAAACACAATCCATTGTAGCGCTTCAATTTTGCGATGGCAACGTGGGGACGGGATTTCTCGGACCTTCCTTCCCCCCTCAGTCCGGCCTACGGCCGGCCAGCTCCCCCACATCCGTGGGGGAGCAAGATAACGGAATGCGCCACGGCGCATACCATCCCTCTGCTCCCCCTGTCAGGGGGAGCTGTCCGCGAAGCGGACTGAGGGGGGACATCGCCGTGAAGCAAACGCCGGAGGCGTTTGTAGGCGATGTGCGAGCGACAGCGAGCCGATATAAGGCCAGCCAACATAGGCCCCCTCTGACGAGGGGGCTGTCCGCGTCAGCGGACTGGGGGAGAGAAAAAGAGCGGCCGCAGGCCGCGGGAATATCGCATCGGCCGAAGGCCGATTCCGTTTCCCCGCGGCCTGCGGCCGCTGTCTCTCCCCCAGTCGGCCTACGGCCGACAGCCCGACCGCAATCAAGGACGGCCTACGGCCGACCTCATATCAGCTCGCTGTCGCTCGCCTTCGCCTACGGAGAGCCCACCGGGCTCTCCGCTTCACGGCTCAGCCCATCAGAGGGGGCCTAGGGAACCGTCAGGCGCGGCGCTTGCGCCAGATGGTCAAGGCGATGCCAGCGGCGGCCAGGACGGCCACCACACCCAGCACGCCCGCCACGGCGGCACCCGTCTTGGACAGGACGCTACCAGTGTTCGGCGCAGGCGTAGGCTGCGGCTTCGGAGTCGGCGGGTTCGTGGTGTCGTACGCGAACGTGTACGTCTGCGTGAACTTGCCATCCGGGCTCGTCACCTTGAACACCTGACCCTTCGACGCATCAGAGGTCACATCCGCGAACTTCCATGCAACCGGAACACCCTGCAGCTTGACCTTACGGCCCTTCGCAATCCTGAACGGACCGGACTGGTCGTAGCGGAACGACGCCACCTGGGCACCGTTATCCGCGTAGTTCGCAGTCACATTCTTGAGGTCGGCCACACCGTACTTGGTGGACGGCGTCGGCGTCTCGGCCTCCTTGATTGTGAACGTGACCTTCACCGTACCCGAGTACTTGCCCGCGCCGGTCACGGTCACCGTGGCGGTGCCCGGCTCGACGTTGTTCGCGTAGGACACGGTGTAATCGCCAGCCCCGAGCACGGTGCCGTCGGCGAGCGTCACGGACTCGACCGTGGGCTCCTTGGCGGAGCCGTCGGCCGTGTACTCGGTCTGCGCGAGCTTCACGGTCGCGCCGGAGATGTCGATGCCGGTGACGCTGACGGTCGCCTCGACCGGCATGCGGGAATTATCCTGCGCGACGCCCTTCACGGTGAACGTGCCGGTCTTCGCGTAGGAATCAGCCGGAACCGCATCCCACTTCACCGCGACATCCGCCTCGGAGCCGTCCGCATGCGTGAGGTGCACGGTCGCCGGCAGCTTGGCGGTCGGATCCTCACCGACCTTCGTCTCGACGACGTCCAGCGCACCCACGGACTTGACGGCCACGGCCGGGGCGTACGCCTCCAGCACCTTCTGGTACTGGGCGCGGGTCACCGGCAGCACGGTGCCATGACGCGGCTTGCCGCCGTCGGAGTTGGTCGGGAAGTTCTCTTCCGGCATCTTGTCGCCGATGACCGTCCACTTGCCGCTGGCGATGTCGTTGGTCGCCATCGGCACGTAGTGGTTCGGACCGCCGTGGTAGTTCGGCTGGTCAGCGAACAGGTAGTACTGGTAGCCGTTCACGTCACCGTCGTTGGCCTTGAACAGGGACGGGCCCTCGCCGGAGGTGAACTTGCCGCTGCCGGTGGCGTAGCCGTTGGGCTGGCCGTTGCCGATCTTCTCGGCGACCAACGTCCACTGGTCGGCCGCGCCGGTGGTCCCCGGGTAATCGCCCTTCACGGTGGCGAGCAGGTTCGTGGACTTCTCCTGACGCAGACTCATCGAGTTCTCGTCCTTGTAGACGCGGTAGTAGGTGTCGCCCACCTTCTGCACGGTCGCGTCGATGGAGCCCTTACCATCCTTGCCGTTGCCGCGCTGCGAGTCGATCCACACCTTCGGCTCCGAGAAGTTCACGAAGTCGTCGGTGGTGACGTAGATCATGCGGTTGTAGGTCATCGCCTTGCGGTCGGCGGAGTTCTCGGTGTCGTACATGTTCGACGCCCAGTAGACGACGTACTTGCCGATCTCGTCGTCCCAGTACGCCTCGGGTGCCCACGTGTTGCCCGCGTAGTCGGAGCTGACCTTCACGTGCGACTGCTTGGACCAGTGGACCAGGTCGTCGGACTTCCAGATCTCGATGTACTTGGAGCCGTTGACCTGCGCGCCGGCGAAGCCGTTCAGGCTGCTGATGCCGTTGGCGTTGGCACGACCGGAGATCTTCAGGTCGGTGGCGAGCATGTAGAACTTGTCGCCGTCCTTCGACTTCATGATGAACGGGTCACGCAGGCCCTTCTCACCGTATTCGGAGGTGAACAGCGGGGTGCCGTTGTTGAGCGTGTTCCAGTCGAGCGCATTGTCGCCCTTGGAGGCCGCGAGGCTGATCTTCTCGCCGCCCACGCCTTCACCGGTGAAGAACGCCCACACGTAGGCCTCGTCCTTCTCCTCGGCGGCCGGCATCGGCTGGATCGTGATCTCGAAGTCCTTGGTGAGCGTGGCGGCGCCGTTCTTCGCGGTGGCTTCCAGCGTGACCTTGACCGCGTCCTTGCCGGAGGCGGGACGCTTGACGGTCACGGTCGCCGACTTGTCGTTCACGCCGTCGCCGACGGTGGCGTAGTCGCCGCCCTTGACGATCTTCCACGTGATTGCGGAACCGTTGTCGCCCTTCGTCGCGACGGAGATGTTCGAACGCACGTCGTCCGCGCTTTCGATGGCGATTGCGTCGAGGTCGGCCTGCGCCTTATCACTGTCGGACAGCTGCTTTGGCACGGTCACCGTGTACGTCGCGGTCTTGGTCGCGCCGTTGAGCGTGAACGTCGCGGTGAGCGTCACCGTCGCGTCGCCCGCGGTCGCGGCGGGACGCGTGACGGTCGCCTTGCCGGTCGCGGCGTCGACGGCGATGGCCGCGTTGTCGGACTTCCACGCGACGGTCGCGCCTGCGGCGGCGACCGGCAGCGTGAAGTCCTCCGTCGCGCTCGACGGCACAGCTGCGGCCACGGCCGCGGCGGCCTTGTCGAGCGCTTCGGCGCTGTAGAGTCCGGCGACGTCGTCGGCGGTGAGCGCGGTGCCGTAGACCGCGTAGTCGTCAACGTCGATCTTCGTGTTCGGATCGGCGTAGGAGGATTTCGCGATGTAGGCGACGAGGTCGCCGTAGTTCGTGAGGCCGCCGGCGGGGATCGTGTACGTCTTGTCGCCGACCGGCTGGCCGTTCAGGTAGAAGCTCATCGTGCCGTCGGTGCCGTCGATCACGGTGGTGTAGAGCGCGAGCGCGTTCGTCGCCTTCGCGCCGGTGGTGGCGGCGTTGGTCGCGGCGGGACCGACTTCGGTGCCCCACGGGCTGTTGTTCGGGGCGGCCGCGGTGGCGGTGGTCATCACGGACTTCACGTAGCCGGACGGGTTCGCCGGATTGAGCAGGAAGTAGCCGTTCTTCGTCGCGCCGTTGCCGATGTACGCGGCGGCGACGTTGCCGTTACCGTAGTTGTTCTTCAGCCAGATGGAGACGGTCACGTCCTTCTGGCCCTTGATCGCGATGGTCGGCACGCTGATGGTCTGCGATCCGGTCAGGTTGATCTGGCCGTTCGCGACGGTCGCGTCACCGGAGAGGGTGGCGTCACTGTTCGCCGCGGCGCCCTCGTTCGCGATGGTCTTGCCGCTCGGCGCGGTGTCGAATGAATAATGGATGAGCGGCTTCGGCACGCTCGCCGCGGCCGCCGTCATCGGCAGCATGAGACCGGCGGCCAGCGTGGCGACGCTCGCCACGATGCCGACGGCCTTTCTTGTCCACATCCCCATAATGCTCCTTCGATAAGGGAATCGTCTGTATCTCCTCGTATCGCGCCGGGTGAACCGCACGCCGCCCTTCCTCGCGACGCCCACGCGACGACCTGTCGTGGTCTCCGCCGGTTCCCGCTGCGCACGACCAACCTCGACCGCGCGCACGCCATACACTTGTTTAGTGTACTGTGAACGCTCCCATTACGCCACGCCCCCATCACCAGCGTGTGCGCAGAGCGATTCCACATGGCAGGCAGCCCGCATACATTGGCCCCCTCTGACGAGGGGGCTGCCGAACGAAGTGAGGCTGGGGGAGAGATAGCTGGAACGTTACGTTCGCGGTATCTCTCCCCCAGTCCGCTTCGCGGACAGCCCCCTCGTCAGAGGGGGCCGAAATCAGTCGCCCCCCTCAGTCTCGCTGCGCGAGCCAGCTCCCCCTGAAGGGGGCGCAGGGGGGATGCACGCGACCGTCAGGCGCGGCGCTTGCGGAGGGTGAGCGCGGCGCCGGCGGCAAGCACGAGCAGCGTGACCGCGGCGACCGCGGCACCGGCCACGGACGAGCCGGTCCTCGACAGGCCCGGCTTCTTCGCCCCGTTCGAGCCGTTTGCCCCGTTCGCACCAGCACCAGCACCAGCACCAGCACCAGCACCAGCACCTGGCTTGGCCGACGGAGTCTCCGGCTTGGTCGCGTCACCATCGCCGTCGCCCTTGTCCGGGTCGGTCGGTGTCGTGTCGCCGTCATCCGCCACGACCTTCACCTTGACGGTCACGGTCTTCAAGGAAGCCGCAAGCTCCTCGGACGAGCTCATGTCGAACACGGGCATGCCGTCGGCGGCCCAGTGGACGCGGCGCACGAACGTGTCACGGCCGGTCGCGTTGACGGAACCGAGGTTCTTCGTCGCGTAGGCGTGGAACACGTAGATCATGTTGCCGTCCTCGTCCTCGCTCCACATGCCGTGGCCGGTGCCGAGCTGCATCTCGCCGTTGAACGGGCCGGACTTCTGAATCGGGTAGTTGAGCACGGTCCAGCTGGCCGGATCGGTCAGGTCGCTGCCGGAGGCGTCGGCCACGGCGAGGCCGGTGGTGTACGTCTTGCCGACGGACGAGCCGGAGAACATGAGGTACAGCTTGCCGTCGCGCATGGTCACGTTCGGGCCTTCGGCGATGGTCACGTTCCACGGGTATTCCGGCGAGACGATGCGCACCGGCTTGGACGTGATGAGGCCCGGGTTCGACGGGTCCATCGTCGCGATGTAGGTCGCGCCGAGCTGCTGCCACGCGTAGTAGGACTTGCCGTTCGCGTCCTTGAAGTAGGTCATGTCGAGCGACATGCCCACGTTGCCGTTCGCGTCGAGCGCGAGGTCCTTCTTGCCGTTGACCTGCGAGGCGGCGTCACGGTAGATCGGCGTCGGCGTGGTCCAGTTCTCGGGTTTGCTCGGGTCGAGGTCGTAGCCGTTCGCGTCCTGCTTGAGCTGCATGTACACGGACTTGCCGTTCGACCACGTGTTGCCGTAGCCGGCCATGAACAGAATCGTCAGGCGTCCGTTGATCTCGTGGAACTCGGGGGCCCAGAAGCTGTGCATGATCGCCTTGCCTTCGGAGTCCTTGACGCCGGCGGTGAGCAGCGACACCTCCTTGTTGTTGTATCCATTCGACTGGATAGTCGCGTCCGGGTTGCCCGGCTCGTCGGCGAGCGCCGCGATCGAGTCGGCCATGCGGAACGGCATGTGCGGGGAGCCGTGCTGCCAGGTCACGTCGCCTTGGATGTCGTTGGAGGCGATCATCAGGAACTTGGTTTCGGTGACTTCCTTGCCGTCGACCTGATGCGTCCACTCCCACTTGGTGATGGACGGGTCGGCGCGATCCTCGGCGAACGGGATCTGGTATTCGGTCTGCTTGACGGTGCCGGTCACGGTGTAACCGTCCGCGTCGCCGCTCGCTTCGCCCGTCACCTTGGACGTGTCCACCGCCGAAGTGTCCCACGACGAAATCGGCAACGAGCCGGTGGAGCCGTCGGAGTAGGTGAGGTCCACATTCTTCGGCAGCTGCTTGGTCACCTCGTCCATCGACGCGCCCTGCTTGACGGTGATCGTCTCGGGCAGGTTGCTGGCACCGGTGTTGGTGGAGCGGCCGAAGCGCGTCTCGAGCGCCTTCGCGGTGGCGGTGTCGACGGCGATCGTCGCGCCGGAACGGAAGTCGGCGATGCCCGTGACCGCGCCCGCGCCGGATGCGGCGAGCCTGCCGGACGTCGCGTAGGCGCCGACGACCACGTCGCCGTGCTTGGCGGCCTTGCCGTCGTTGGAGAGCGTGGCGAACGTCGTGTGCTTGGCCACGCCGTTGTCGT
This sequence comes from Bifidobacterium sp. LH_419, assembly GCF_056356955.1. Classification (NCBI taxonomy): domain Bacteria; kingdom Bacillati; phylum Actinomycetota; class Actinomycetes; order Bifidobacteriales; family Bifidobacteriaceae; genus Bifidobacterium; species Bifidobacterium sp. LH_419. The sequence continues at coordinate 26,360 of NZ_JBKEVG010000014.1, read as the reverse complement.
CCTTCCAGCCGACGAGGTACTGCTTGGCGGCGGTGTCGTAGACCGCGTACGGCTCGTTGACGCCGTTGGTCTCGCCGAGGTCGACGATCGAACCGGAGTTCGCCTTCTCGCTGTAGGCGAGCAGGTCCTTCGACGTGGCGATGAGCACACTGGACTTGGCGGTGGAGTCGCCGTTCGCGGTGCCGCGGTTGGTGCGCACGGCGATCACGGCGAACGTGCCGTCGGCGAGGCGGAACAGGCTCGGGTCCTTGAGGTTGCGGGCCACGTCCTCGGTGTTCATGTTGAGCGGCTGGGACTTGTATCCGAGCGGGAAGAAGATGCCGTAGTTCTCGTTGTACGGCGAGTAGGAGCCGTCGTCGGCGAGTCGTGCGAGGTGCATGCTGTACGCGATGTCGCCGTTGTTCGCGTCGTCGACGCTGGTGGCGTTGCGGTCGTAGGCGGCGATCGTCGCGGACTTCGACTTCGGCAGGACGGTCACGGCGAACGTCTTGTCGACGGTGCCGGCGGTGCCGTCCTTCGCGAACGTCACGGTGATGGTGCCTTCCGCGGCTTTGTCGGTGTTCCCGTCGGCCGCGGCGATGACGCCGTCGGCCGCGGTCACGCCGCCGGTGGTCGCCTTCACGGTCGCCGTGGTGCCGTCACCGGGCGTGGGCAGTGCGTCGCCGGAACGCACGATGGCGGGGATCGCGTAGCCGTCGGCGGCTTCCTTGAGCACTTCGGCGGCGGTCTTGTCGGTCGGATTGACGGTCACCGTGAACCGTTTCGTCGCGGTGACGCCGCGCACGGTGACGGTCGCCGTCAACGTCACCGTTTTCGCGGCCTCGCCTTTGGCGGGCTGCGTGACGGTGCCGTTCGTCGCGATGACGCTCTCGTCGGACGACGTCCACGTGACGCCGTTCGCGGTGGGCAACGCGACGTAGGATGCGTTGATCTCGCTCGGCACGCTGATGCCGTCGAGCGCCGATCCGGTGAGTTCGTCGGCGTGGATCTTCGCGTCGACCGTGCTGATCGCGGCGACCTGGTCGGCGCTCAGCGCGGCGTCGTACACGCGGAACGTGGAGACGGCGCCCTTGAACAGCGCGTCGGGCCACGGCGAGCGTGCGATCGTGTTCAGCGACTGGTCCTTGACGGTGGACAGTTTCGCCGGCACGGTGCCGGACGCGACCTGCACGCCGTCGATGTACATCTTGGTCGTGTTGCCGTCGATCGTCGCGGTGACGGACAGCCAGCGGTCGGCGGACGCGACGCAGGACTTCGCCTGGACGAGCGTCTCGGCGCCGCCGGACTTGAGGCCGACGAGCGGATTGCGGCCGGAACCGCAGTTGAGCGTGGAGAAGAAGTATTCGGTATCGGAGCTGTCGTTGCCGACGTTCCACAGGAAGTGGAACGAGCTCAGCATGCTCTTGTCGGCCTTTACCTCCATCTGCACGGTGGCCGCGTCCTTGCCTGTGAGCAGGCCGGCGGGCAGCTTCACCCAGTCGCCGGAGCCGGTCTTCGCGCCGCCGGACAGGGTGAGGGCGCCGTCGGACCAGAGGCCGTCGGCCGCGTTCTGGACTTCGGCCGCGCCGAGGCTCGAGTTCGCGGCGGGCGCGCCGTTGGCGACGGTCTTGCCGTCGGCCGGCTTCGACGTGAAGTCGTAGGCGGCGACGAGATGGTCGGTGGGGATGACGGCGTCGGCCGCGACCGCCGTGGTCGCGCCGAGCGCCATGCCCGCGAGCGCCATCGGCACCGCGAGCGCCGCGCCGAGGATCCTCTTCCCCCAGCGCCTGGTAGTTGACATGGACATTACGTGTTTCTCCTTCGAAATCGATGTATTGTTCGGCCGGATCCGGCTCCGGTACCCCCTCAGTCCGGCCTGCGGCCGGACAGCTCCCCCTGAAGGGGGCGCAAAGGAATCACACACCGCGCCCCTAGGGGGGAGCTGGCGACACTCCTTGCTCCCCCTTTGAGGGGGAGCTGGCGGGCGAAGCCCGACTGAGGGGGTACCGGCCCCCTCTGACGAGGGGGCTCCCGGCGAAGCCGGGTGGGGGAGAGACAACCGCAAACGTTGCGTTCCAGCTATCTCTCCCCCAGTCCGCTTCGCGGACAGCTCGACCGCAATTGCGGACGGCCTGCGGCCGGCCTCATATCAGCTCGCCTGTCGGCTCGCACATCGCCTACAAACGCCTCCGGCGTTTGCTTCACGGCGATGTCCCGTCAGAGGGGGCCAGAGCCGGGCGCAATGCCATACCCGGCTCTCACCGCTATGCGCGCTTGCGGCGGAGGGCTAGAGCGATGCCGGCGGCGAGCGTCGCGAGGGCAACGGTCGCGGCGGCGGTCACGGACGCGCCGGTGGCGGACAGGCCGGGCTTCCTGCCGGCGTTGCCCGCGCCATTGCCGGAACCGTCACCCGTGCCGTTCTCACCGTTGCCGTTGTCCCCCGGGCCGGTCGGGTTGTCCGGGTCCTCGTTGGACGGCCAGGCGGTCTGCTTGGCGCCCCAGATGGAGACGGCGCCCGGCGTGGCGGCGGCCACGTCGGTGCCGGCGTTGGTGAACACACTGCCGCCGACCGCGCCGAACACGAGCGCGTAGCCGCCGGTCTCGTTGGGCTGTCCGGCGAGCGTGCCAGTGTAGTCGCCCATCAGGTCGCTGCCGGTCGCGGCGGCGGTCACGTGCAGCGTGACCGTATTGCCGGACAGCTCCCACGTGCCCTGCGCGCGTCCGGAGATCGTGCCGTCCTCGTTGAGGCGCACGGTGACCGCGTGCACGATGCCCGCATCGGCGAGACGCGTCGCGAGATCGGCCTTTTCCGTGTTCGTCGCGTAGCTGCGCGTCGGATCGTTGACGGCGATCTGGTATTCGCCGGCCACGTCGGAGACCTTGTACGAGGCCTTCTGGCGGAACGCGCCGGAGTACTCGTACGGGGTGGAGACGAGCCAACCGTCGGCGGTGGCGACCATCTGCTGCACGCGCAGCTCGTTGTCGGACTTGGTGGCCGTCTCGGAGGCGGTCTTGTCGACGAAGCGCGTGTGGTACACGTTGTAGATCGCGCCGTCGGAGCCGACGTAGACCTCGTTGCCGCCCTGCGACGTACGGATCTCGGTGGAGCCGTTCTGCTCGACGGTGGAGAGCACGCGCAGACCGCGGTTGATGGTCTTGTTCGCGCCGGAGCCCGGGTTGCCGTACACGGACGTGTAGATCGCCGGGTTGCCGTTCTGGTCCACATACGGGCCGGTCAGCTTCTTCGAGCGGAACTCGCGGATCTGGTAGCCGCCGTCCACGCCGAGGTTGCCGTAGGAGACGAACATGTACCACCAGTCGCCGTGCTTGACGAACGATGCGCCTTCGCCGGAGTTGTTGTGGCCGCCGGCGAGCTTCACGCCGTAGTAGGCGTCGGAGACGTCCGCCTTGGTCGCGTAGGTCGCACCGTAGTCGCGCAGGCCGGTGGCCGGGTCGAGCTTGATCGCCCAGATGCCGCCGAACCAGGAGCCGAAGCTCATCCACAGCTGGCCGTCGTCGTCGGTGTGCACGTCGGCGTCGATCGCGTTGATGCCGGTGTCGTCGAGGCTCTTGTAGCGGGCGGGCACCTTGCCGTCCGTGGTGAGCACGCCGGGCACCTTGGCCACGTCGGTCGCCGCCACGTCGGAGTCCTGGAAGCCGGAGTAGACCACGGGGCCCACGTACGTCCAGTCGCCGTCGAGATGGTCGGCGGTGAGCAGCACGATCACGGTCTTCTGGTAGTTGCCCTTGCCGCCGCCGTTGACGGACAGGTACATCGTCCACTTGCCCATCGTCGCGTTCCAGGAGACGTCGGGCGCCCACATGTTGCCGTCGATCTCGCTGTTGCCGGCGTCATTCTTCGACGACCATTCGTTCCAGATGCCGCCGAGCACGGTCTTGTAATCGGTGCTCAGGTTGTTCTGGAACGGCTCCCAGTTCTGGAGGTCCTTCGACTTGAGCCATGCGCGGTGGGAGCCGAACACATAGTACGTGTCGCCTTCCTTGACGATGCTCGGGTCGTGCGCGCTGCCGCGCTGGTGCGTGTCGTCGGCGCGGGAGGCGGTCACGTCGGCCGTGTACGTCACGTCGACGATCGAGCCGTCCTTCATCGTGTAGCGCACGGTGAACGTGAACGTTCCGGTCGCGACGTCCAGTGCGTCGTAGCGCACGCCGTCGTCCGTGAGCGTGACGACGCCCTGCACCGGCGCCTTGGTGAGGGCCCGCTTCGCGTGGCCCTTCACCGTCGCCGGTTCGGCGAACGTCACGGTGCCGTTCGTCGAGACCGTCATCGCGTCGGTTTTGACGTCGGTGACGGTCGCGGCCTTCGCGGCGACGGTGACGGTCGCCTCGACCGGCATGCGCGACGCGTCCTGCGCGACGCCGGACACGGTGAACGTGCCTTCCTTCGCGTAATCGCTCGCCTTGATCTCGTTCCAGACGACGGCGACGTCCTCGGACTTGCCGTCGGCCATAGTGAGGTGCGCGGACTGCGGCAGCGTGGGCGCCTCGCCGGGCTTCGTGGTCGCGTCGAGCGCGTCGACGGACTTGACGGCGATGCTCGGCTCGTACGCCTCGAGGACGGCCTGGTATTCGGCGCGGGTGACGCCGAGCACGGTGCCGTGGCGCGGACGGCCGCCGTCGGAGTTGAGCGGCATCTGCGATTCGGGCATCTTCTCGCCGACGGACGTCCACTTGGATGCGTCGGTGATGTCGGTCGTGGCGAACGGCACGTAGTGGTTCGGGCCGCCGTGGTAGTTCGGCTGGTCGGCGAACAGGTAGTACTGGTAGCCGTTCACGTCGCCCTTGTTGGCCTTGAACAGGGACGGACCTTCGCCGGCGGTGAACGTGCCGCCGTAGCCGTTGGGCTGGCCCTTGCCGATGTTCACGCCGATTTCGGTCCACTTGGAGCCCTTGAGCGCGGTCGCGTAGTCGGTCACGCCGTCGGCGCCGATGGAGGCGGTCAGGTCGGTGGACTTCTCCTCGCGCAGGGTCATCGAGTTCTCGTCCTTGTAGATGCGGTAATAGGTGTCGCCCACCTTCTGCACGGTCGCGTCGATCGAGCCGGCGCCGGCCTGGCCGCGGCGGTCCACGTTGATCCATTCCTTCGGCTCGGAGAAGGTGATGAAATCGTCGGTGGTCGCATACATCATGCGGTTGTAGGTCAGCGACGTGCGGTCGTTCTCGTCGGTGGTGTCGTACAGGTTCGACGCCCAGTAGACCACGTAGGTGCCGAGTTCGTCGTCCCAGTAGGCCTCCGGGGCCCATGTGTTGCCCGCATAGTCGGTGCTGACCTTCACGTGGCGCTGCTTCGACCAGTTGACGAGGTCGGTGGACTCCCAGATCTCCAGGTACTTGGAACCCTTGTTCTGGGCGGTGGAGAAGTCGCCGTTGACGACCTTCAGATCGGTGGCGAGCAGGTAGAACTTGTCGCCGTCATGCGAGCGCATGATGAACGGGTCGCGCAGGCCCTTCTCGCCGAACGTGGAGGTCATGATCGGCTCGGCCTTGCCTTCGGCGTTCGTGTTGAGCGCGTTCCAGTCGAGCGCGTTGTTGCCCTTGGACGCGGCGATGCTGACCTTCTGCGATTCGCCGCCCTCGCCGGTGAAGTACATCCACACGTAGGCCTGGGTGTCGGTCTTGCTGGACGGCATCGGCTGCACCTTGACCGCGAAGTCGCGGGTCTTGGTGACGCCGCCGCTGGTCACGGCGGCGGTGAGCGTGATGGTGGTCGCCTTCGCGCCGGCGGCCGGGCGGGCGATCCTCACGGTCTTCGAGGTCGTGTTGACGCCGTTCGCGATGGTCGGGCTCGCCTTGCCGGCGTCCTTGACGGTCCACGAAATGGTCGCGCCGTTGGCGCCCTTCGTGGGCACGGAGAAGTTGGAGCGCATGTCGGTCGCGTTCTCGATCGAGAGCGCCTTCAGGTCGCGGGTGACGATCTCCTCGTCGCCGAGCTTCTGCGGCACGAGCACGGTGAACGTCTTCGTGACGGGTTGCGGCGGCGCGGGCACGCCCGTGTTCGGCGAGAGCGTGGCGGTGAGCGTCACGGTGACATCGCTTTCGGTGGACGGCGTGACGGTCGCATTGCCGGCCTTGTCGACGCTGATGACCTTGTCGTTGTCGCTCGTCCACGTGACGGCGGCGTTGTCGGTCGCGGTCTTCAGCGCGAAGTCGGCGCTCGCGGTGGTCGGCACGGTGAGGTTGCCGATTTCGCCGTTGAGCAGGTCGGCGGCGCCGTCGGCGTCGAGCATCGTGACGATCTGGCTTTGGGTGAGCGCGGTGTCGTACACGGCGAACGACTTGATCGCGCCGTGGAACATCGCGTCGCCGACGCCCGGATACGTGGAGTTGCCGATCGTGTTCCAGTCCTGCGCCTTGAACTGGTTCGGCAACGTGTTGAACGTGCCGGAGCCGACGAGTCGGCCGTTGATGTACAGGTTCGCCTGCTTCGTCGCGCCGTCGATGGTGGCGGCGAGCAGCTGGAACTTCTCGGTGGACAGGTTGGACGAGGCGCTGAAGTAGTTCTCGTTGACGCCGTTCTCCGAATCGGTGATCGAGGTGTACAGGCCGTTGTGGGTGGAGACCGCCCAGTTGCCTTCCTTCTTCAGTCGCGAGCCGCCGAACGTGAAGAAGTACGTCCACTTCGAGTCGCTGATGCTGAAGTCGCTGTTCTTCACCATCGTGACCACGGTGGCGGAGGTCTTGTCCTTGAGCAGGTCGTCGGGGAGCTTCACGTACTCGTCGCCGGTGAGTTGGAGCGCGCCGTCCGCGTAGGTGCCGGCCTTGTCGGCGTCCTTCGTGTCCTTGACCTGCGCGACGCCGAACGTGGAGCCGGTGGCCTCGTTGGCCACGGCGCCGCTGCCGTCGTCCTTGGCGAACGAGTAGCTGGCGAGCGGGGTGGGCAGGGCGGCGGCCTTGGTGGTCGCGTTGGCGGTGGCGGTGGCGGCCTTGGCGGCGATGGTCTGGGCCGTGTCGCCGTCGGCCGCGACCGCGGTGGTCGCGCCGAGCGCCAGTCCGGACAGGGCCATCGGCACGGCGATCACGGCGCCGATAAGACGCCTGCGGATCGCGTGCCCTCCGGCCGATCGCCGCACGGCCGGGGGCCGTCCGATCGGTGATGGTTGGGTGGTCATTGTTTCCTCCTTCGCGTGAGACCTACGTTGTCCCACGCACATCTTCAGTAGTGCCGCATCACCAATGACACGGCCGTTGATGCACCGATGCACCAATGAAATGCGCCACAGGCGCATACGTTTTTTGGGGGGCGAGCGGGGTGGCTCCCTCTGACGAGGGAGCTGTCAGCCGAAGGCTGACTGAGGGAGAGATAGCTGGAACGTTACGTTCGCGGCATCTCTCCCCCACCCGGCTTCGCCGGGAGCCCCCTCGTCAGAGGGGGCCGAAATCGACATGCGCCTTCGGCGCATTCTGTTCTTTGCTCCCCCACATTCGTGGGGGAGCAAGCGACTCACGCCTGGCGCTTGCGCCAGACCGTGAGGGCGATGCCGGCGGCGAGGACCAGCGCGGTGGCGGCGGTCACGCCTGCGATCGCACTACCCGTGGAGGACAGCACCGGCTTCTTCGCAGCGGTCGTGCCGTTCGGCTTGCCGGACGAGCTCTTCTTCACCAGACCGTCAACGGCGGACTGGAGCTTCGCGAGAACCTGATCCACCTGCTGCTGGCTGGCGTGGTCATCACGCAGCACAGCGTCGGCGGCGGCACGGGCGGCGGCGAAGGCGGCCCAACCGGACTGGTAGTCGGACGCCTCGTATCCCTTGACCTTGTTGTAGAGCGTCCACAGCGCGTCTTTGTCAACCGTCGCGCCGGGCTGGTCAGGCTGGTCGGGATCCGGGTTCGGATTCTCGCCCTGCTCGACCTTGACGGGGTCGCTGGTGGAACCGTTGACGAGGCCGTCGGTGTAGCCGTCGTAGGTGGCGGTGATGTCGCCGGAGACGGCGGCGGGGACGGTCACGGCGGCGACGCCGTCGGCGTCGAGCTTGACGGTCTCGGTCCAGCTGCCGTTCGCGGTGGCGAACTTCACGGAGCCGGCGACGGTGCCCTTGTCGGCGGCCGCGACGGTCGCGGTCAGGACGCGGGAGTCCTTGTCATACTTGAGCGTGGTCGTCGAGTCCACGGCGGCGAGCTTCGTCGGGTTGGCGGTCGTCCACTGGTGCATGTTCTCGGCGATGGCGGCGGACACGTTCACGAACGCGCCGTGGCGGGTCGGGGTCGGCATGTTGGTCGGGGTGACCTTGCCGGTGACGCCCGGGCCCCACTGCTTCTCCGTGTTCCAGCCGTCGGTCTGCGACAGGCGGTTGGCCCAGCTGGAGGCGGCGATCGCGGATTCGGAGGTCATGTACGGCTTGTAGCCGCCGGAGTCGGCCATGATGATCATCGCGTCGCCGGCCTCGTTCTGGTTCGGGTCGCCCGCGTTGAGCTTGATGGACTCCGGGCCCTCGAACGGCAGGATGTTCTGGTCGACGAGCTGCCAGGTCTTGGTCACATCGGCGTTCGGATCGGCGGAGGTCGTCTCGCAGGTCAGGCACTTGGAGCGCTCGAGGAACGTGGACTTGCCGGTGGTGATGTAGTCGCCGGCCTTGCCGCTCTCCTCGTTCTTGGTGAGGCGGTAGTACATGTCGCCGATCTTGAACACGGTGGAGTCGATGCGGGAGTACTGGGTGTCCTGCCACTTCTGCACCGGGGTGTAGCTCTTGAAGTCGCGCGTGATGGCCATCATCACGATGTTGTACGCGCCGCCGGTCTTCGAGCTCTTCACCGCGGTGGAGCGGGTGCCGTCCGTGTACTCGCGGGAGGAGAAGAACACGACGTAGGCGTTGAGGTCGTCATCCCAGAACGCCTCCGGCGCCCAGGTCATGCCCATGTTGTCGGCATTGACCTTGATGCCGGTGTCGCCATCCTCGGCGTTGGTGCGGGTCCAGTTCACCATGTCGGTGGACTCCCACGCCTCGAGCTTGAGGGAGCCGTACTGCTGGTTCTGGCCCCAGCCCTGCGAGGAGACCTTGAGGTCGGTGGCGATCATGTAGAACTTGTCGCCGTCATGGGACTTGAGCACGTACGGGTCGCGCAGGCCCTTGGTGTCGGTGTTCGAGACGATGACCGGGTCGGAGCCGTTGATCTCCTTGAACGAGAAGAAGTTGTTGCCGTCGGTGGCGGACTCGTACAGGGCCTCGCCGATCTTGCCGTTGGTGGTCGCGGCGTCGGACAGGAACGTGACGGACGCATACGCGCCGTCCGGCACGGAACGCGTCTTCTCCTTGACGGTGACTTCGACGGTCTTGGTGACCTTCTCGCCGCCGTTGTAGCTGGCGGTGGCGGTCAGCGTGACCGGCTTGGAATCGCCGTCGCCGTAGGCGGGGCGGGTCACGACGCCGGCACCCTGGTACGGGTCGGCGGCCGCGCCGTTGGCCGGCGCCTTGTAGTCGGCGTCCGTGCCGGTGATGAGCTTCGGATCGGAGGACGTCCACGTGATCGCGGAGCCGTTCTTCGTGCCTTCGGCGACGAGCGGCAGGTTCTCGGTCGTGGTGGTCTTGAGCGCGCTGATCGCGGAGTCGAGGTCCTCGGTGGCGGCGCTCTTCGCGTCCAGCGGGTTCACGGTGACGGGCAGTTCGGCCTTCACGCCGCCGATCTCGGTGGTCGCGGTGATGGTTGCGGATCCGGCCTTGACGGCGGTCACGGTGCCGTCGTCGGAGACCTTCGCCACGCCCTCGTCGGAGGACGACCAGGTGACGTTCTTGCTCACGGCGTCGTCCGGGGTGACGGTGGCGGTGAGCTTCGCGGTGGACTTCTCGGTCAGGGCGAGCTTGCCGTCGACCACGCCGTCACCGGCGATGGTCACGCCGGTCGGCGAGGCGAGTTCGGCGCCCTTGTACACCTTGATGTCGTCCATCGCGCCGTTCCAGTACTTGTCGGTGCCGATGCCGGAGCCACTGCCGTCGTAGAACGACTTGCCGATGTACGTGGTGTAGCCGCCGAGGTCGCTCATCTTGATGCCGGTGTTGGTGGTGAAGCTCAGCAGGGAGCCGTCACGCCACACGCCGAGATTGGTGCCGTCCACGACGATCTTGTAGGTGTGCCACGTATTGTCGTTACCGGAAACGGTGACGTTGTCGCCGTGCTCGTTGTTCCACTTGTTGTCGGAGATGACCGTCTTCACCTTGGTGGTGCTGATGCGGTTGAAGAAGTACTTGTTGTAGTCCTTGCCGACCGCGAAGGTGAAGAACGCGTCGCTGTCCGCCTGACGGGACTTGGCCGCGAACTCCAGGGTGAAGGAGTCGCCGGCGTCCTTGAACAGCTGGTCATCGATCTGCGCGTACTTGGCGCTGTTCGCGTCGTTGTTGAGGTTCAGCGCCTCGTTGTTGGAGCGGTCGCCGAACTTGCCGACGGAGACGCCGCCGTTGAGGGTCAGGTTGTACTTGCCGGTCGAATCGGCGATAGAGCCGCTGCTGGTGCCGTTCTTGCCGGTGAAGTCCCAGCTGGCGAGCAGGGTCGGTGCGGCGTCGGCCGCGGCGGTGACGGCGGGCGCGGACTGCGCGGCCGCGGTCGTCGCGTCGGCGGCGGTGGCCGCGGGCACGAACGCCGCGAACATCGGCACGACCGCGATCAGCGCGACTGCTTTCTTCCAGTTCTTCATATGCTGCTATGCACTTTCGTTCAGGCGCGACGCAGCGCCTCTTCCTTCCGTTCTCCCCCGCCATCGCCGTACCACGGTGCTACGCCACACCACGGCCATGCCGGACGTTCCGCACGCCGGTTCCGGTTCGTCCCGTCACCCGCGCACGTGACGTTCCACGATACCCGTTCGCATCGGTCGCCGTCCGTCGCTCCTCAACGACGTCCGCCTGTAATGTGAACGTTCTCATAGAAAACTGCCGCCTATTATTACACCCCCGCCCGACACCCGCGAAACCGCTTGAAACAAAAACAACCTCCCTCTGACGAGGGAGGTGTCATCGCGAAGCGATGACGGAGGGAGAGAAGAAGAGCGGCCGCAGGCCGCGGGGAAATCGAATCGGCCTTCGGCCGATGCCTTATCTCCCGCGGCCTGCGGCCGCTCCTCTACTCTCCCCCAGTCCGCTTCGCGGACAGCCCCCTCGACAGAGGGGGCCACAAAACGCCTTGCGTCTAGAGGCGCATTCCGTCATCGCATGCCGTTACTCCTTGTGACGGAGGCGGGCGATGGTGGCGGCTGCGGCGATCGCCATGCAGACCGTCACGAAGACGGCGAGCGGGAGGATCGTCGAACCGGTGGCGGACAGTCCGCCGCGGTCGGCGGCGTTCTGTCCGTTCTGGCCGGACTGGCCGTTGCCGGCGGCCGAGCCGGAGCCGGAACCGCTACCGTTACCGGCGTTTCCGGAACCATTGCCGTTACCGGAACCACCGTTATCGCCGGAACCATTACCGGAACCGTTGCCACCGTTTCCGTTATCGCCGGAACCGTTACCGCCGTTATCGCCGTTCCCACCGTTGTCGCCCGAATCGGACTTGTCGGCGGACTGCTGGAACGCCGTGACGGCGGCGTTCAGCGCGGCGGTGGCGGAGTCGACCTCGCGGCCGGAGAGGTCGCCGCTCGTGTCGGACAAGACCTTCTCGGCGGCGGCGATCGCATCCTGGAGCGTCTTCCACGCCTCGTCGGTCTTCTTGCCCTGTGTCACGGCCTTGGCGGCATCGATCGCATCGGCGAGCGCGGCGCGCTGGGCGTCGGCCGCCTTGGCGTCGGCCTTGCCGAACGCGGTCACGGCGGCGTCGAGCGTGGCGGAGGCCTGCTGGAGGTCGCCGGCGGTCGCGGTCGCGTTGTCGCGCGCCTTCTCGGCGGCGGCGATCGCGTCCTGGAGCGTCTTCCACGCGGAGTCGACCTTGTCGCCCTGCTTGACGGCCTTGGCGGCGGCGATGGACTCGTCAAGCGCCACGCGGGCGGCGTCGAGCGTGGCGTCGGTCGCGGTCGCGGCGACGCTGTACCACGTGGCGTCGCGCACTTCGGCGCGCACCTTCACGCCGCCGGCCTGTTCCGGCACGGTCCACTCCGCCTGCGCGGCGTCGGACCAGTCCTGCAGGACGATCTCGGCGCCGTCGGCGGCCACGGCGACGAAGCGGTACTGCTTCGCGCCGTCGACGCCGCCCTCGGCTTCGGCCTTGACCGTCACCTTGGCACCGGCCTTGACCTCGCCGTCGATGTCGGCGGTGAGGGTGAGCGGCGTGTACGCCTTGACGCGGTCGGCGCCGACGGTCGCGATGGCGACCTTCTCGCCTTCCGAGCCGGCGGGCGCGTACACCGTGCCGTCACCGGCGAGGCTCAGCTTCTTCAGGCTGGCGGGCACGACGACGATGCTCGGCGTATCGGAGATGTTCAGCGTGGTCATGCCTTCGCCGAAGTACGCGGTCTGCATGCCGCCGGCGATGATGCCGCCGGTGTACGTGCCGTCCTGGCCGCCGCGCACCACGAGGTGCGTCGGACGGTGGCCCCAGAACTCGTCCTGGATGTTCTTGGTCTTCGTGCCGAACTCGACGTATTCGAGGCCGGAGGCGAACAGGAACGAGGACTTCGTGCTCTCGAAGCCGTCCGGGAAGACGACTTCGGTGAGTCCGTCGGTCGAGTTGAACGAGCCGGTCGTCGTGGTCTTGAGGCTCGCGGGCAGGGTGATGTGCTTCAACTGGTGGTTGTTGCGGAACGCCTGCGCCTCGATGGCGACGGTGCCGTCCTTGACCGTGTAGTCGGTGACGGGGTTGCCCGGCGCGGAGAGCACCAGGTGGAGGCCGTCATCCTGCTTCTGGTAGAGGACGTTGCCGCTGGCGGAGTACACCGGGTTCTTCTCGGACACGGTGATCTCGCTCAGGCCGTTGGCGCCGGTGAAGACGCCGGCCACGCCGGACGTGATGCCCGCGCCGAGGTGGACCTTCTTGAGCGAGGTGATGTTGGAGAACGCCAGGTCGCCCAGGTCGGTCACCGAATCCGGGAAGTCGAGCGCGGTGATGGCCGGCGACTTGCCGAACGCCAGCGAACCGAACGACTTGAGCCTGTTGTACTCGGGTCGCATGTTGAGGTCGGTGAGCACCGGATCGCTGTAGAAGGCGCTGCCGCCCACGGTGATGGTGCCGCCGAAGTCGACGGACTTGAGGTTCGCCATGTTCATGAACGCGCCGTGTTCGACGGTCTCCAGGGTCTTCGGCAGGACGACCTCGGTGAAGTCGGTGCTCAGGAACGCGGAGTCGCCGATGATCTTGAGGCCTTCGGTGAACTTCACGCCCTTGAGCGTGGAGTTGTCGTAGAACGCGTACTGGGCCACGTCGGTCACGGTCGTGTCGAAGCCGTTCTCGCCCTTGGCCGGGATCGTGTAGACGCCGTCCTTCGGCCCCTGCGCGTTGGCGTTCGGGTAGGCGATGATGCGCGTGCGGTCCTTGTTGAACAGCACGCCGCCGAACTCGCTGTAGTGCTTCACGTCCTTGCCGACGGTGAACTCGGCGAGCTTGGCGTCGCCGACGAACGCGGCCTCCAACTGCTTGTCGGGCACGTTCGCGCCGATCGTCGCCTTGGCGAGGTTCGGCATGTTGGAGAACGCGCCGTGGCCGACCTCGTCGAGCGAATCGGGCATGACGACCTCGGTGCCGGTGGTGCCGGAGAGCGCGGTCGCGCCGATGAACTCCAGTCCGTCGTTCAGGCGCACATCGGCGCCGACAAGGGCGAAGGCGCTGTCGCCGATCGAACGGACGCTGGCGGGCAGTTCGATGACGCCGCCGAACGCGGTGCCGGCGAACGCCGAGCCGCCGATCGTCTTCAGCTTCTGCGGCCAGCCGGTGGTCACGTCGCCCTTCCGGTCGACGAGCTTGAGCGCGCCGAGCGACTGGTTCGCATTGAACGCGTTGTCGCCGATCACGGTGGTATCGGCGGAGATCGTCACGTCGGCGAGCTGGGCGTCGCCGTTGAACGTGCCGTCCGGAATCTCGGTGAGGGAGGCGGGCAGCGTCGCGTGGCGGAGCGTCGAGCTGTAGAACACGTTGACGCCGAGCTCGAAGTCCTTCACGTCGACCGGCAGGTTCACCGTGTCGAGCGCGAGGGTCTGCGTGAACGCCTCATCGCCGATGGACTTGAGGTGGCTCGGGTGCTTCGCGTCGTTCTGGAACGTGACCGTAGTCAGCTTTCCGGAGCCGGCGAACGCCTGCTTGCCGATCGTCTCCACGCTGGACGGCACGGTGATCGTGACGGCCTGCGTGTTGGCGAAGGCGTTGTAGTCGATCGCCTTCGTGTTGTTCGGAATCACGACGTCACGCGCGTTGCCGGTGTAGCCGAGCAGCGTCGTGCCGTCCTTGTCGAACACGAACTGGGCGAAGTCGGCGGGCTGGACGCGCACGGTCATCGTGGCGGACTTGCCGGCCACGGTGGCGGTGATCGTCGCCGTGCCGACCTGCTCGCCCGCCGTGACGATCGCCTTGCCGGACTGTCCGTCCTTCGCGGCGACGGTGGCGACCTTCTCGTCGGAGCTCGACCACGCGATCTTCTTCCCGTCGAGCGACGGCGCGACGATCGCGGCGACGTCGAGCGTCTTGCCCGGCTCGATCGTGGCGGAATCCTGCGCCATCGCGATGCCGGTCTCGTCGGTCACGTCGGCGACGGTGACCTGCGCGACGGCCTTGACGTCCGGATCGATCTTCGAGGCGACGGTCACAGCGACCGGCTTGCCGTCGCTCGGGGCGACGCCGGTGAGCGTGCCGTCGGCGTCGACCTTGACCTTCGTCGGGTCGGCGCTCGTCCACGTCAGCTCCTGCTCGGTGGAGTCGGCGGGCTGGACGGCGGCCTTGAGCTTCGCGGTCTGGCCGGGCGCGATCGTGAGCTTGTCCGGCGTGACGGTGATGCCGGTGGCGGCCACCGGGGTCATGACGGCGGTCGTGCGATCGCTCGCGTTGAGGCCGTAGTCCCACGCGTACAGCGGGACGGTGTTCGGCAGGGAGCCGGACAAGCCGGACGCGGTCCACGCGGCGGCCACGTCGGCGACCTTCACGTCGAAGTGCCACGTGCGGGTGCCGTCGGCGTTCGTCGTGTAGTCGGCGGGCGCGAGGATGCGCTTGAAGTAGGCGAGCGTGGTCGGATCGTGGAAGTCGATCGCGGAGAGCCAGGACTCGTCGGTCACATCGAAGGAGAACGTCTTCGCGTCGCCTTCGCCGGTGAGCTGCATGTTGCTGATGTGCGGGCCCTTCGTGTCGAGGGTCACCTGGTAGGCGGCGCTCTGCTGCTCGGTGGAGCCGGGGCCGGCGGTCGTGGCGGTCTGGCGCAGCGTGTACGTGCCATCGGGCAGGTTCGCGCCGTCGTCCGACTTGCCGTCGAACGCGCCGGAGCCGTTACCGAGGCGCGCTTCGGCGTACAGCACGCTGCCGGTGGTCTGGTTGAGCGTGGACTTCGACACGTAGTCGTAGGAGTAGCTCCTGACGACCTTGCCGTTCGCGTCCGTGTACTCGTACTTGAGCTTGTTCGCGTTGCGCAGCAGGCCGGTGACGGGCCAGGCGGCGATCGGCGAGCTGCTGTAGTTCGTGCGGGAGACGACCATGCGGTTCGGGTCGATGTCGTAGACCGGGCCGGCGGTGGCGTCGCCGTCGAGCGGGTTCACACCGAGCGGCAGGCCGTTGTTCGGGTTGGCGAGCGCGGTGCCGTACACGTGGTAGGCCTTGTCGCCCTTCTCCCAGAGCGCGGAGTCGAACACGGAGGCCTGGTTCCACTTGCCGTAGAAACCGACGAACGGGGCGGACAGGTCGACGCCGTTCTTGTCGGCGGCCTTGAGCATGGCGAAACCTTCGACGAACGTGCCGTTCGGGGTGTTCGCGGCGGCGAAGTCCTTGAACGCCTGCGCGGTGGCGACGGTGACGGTCAGCTTCGCGCTGCCGTTCGCCGGGACGGTCACCTTGCCGGTCTTCGCGTCGTAGCCGTTGCCGGAGTAGGCGACGTCGATGCCCTTGCCGGTCCAGTTCGTGTCGGTGTTCTGGAACAGGCCGTCGGCGACCGCCTCGGACAGGGCCTGCGCGTCCGGCGTGTAGGAGCGGGCCTTGCCGCCGAGGTTGTGCAGGGTCATCGTGAACGACCACGTGCCGTCCGTGCTGTCGCCGAGGTCGGCCTTCGGACGGGAGTCGTCGTCGGCGTCGTCGACGGTCAGGTAGACGTCGGTCGAGGTGGCGGCGGGCACGTCGGCGAGGCCGGCGCCCTGCTGGCGCGGCGAGGCGTAGGAGTCGCCGGACGCGACCGGCTTGGCGGTGCTCATCAGCAGGCGGGTGACGGCCTTCGCCTTCTCGGCGTCGGACATGCCGGCGAACTTGCCGTCGGCGTCCACGTACTCGTGCATCTGCGCGGAGATGCCGGCCATCTGCGGCGTGGCCATCGACGTGCCGGACATGTACTCGTACTTGTCGTTCGGGATGGACGACCAGATGTTGCCGCCGGGGGCGGTGATCTCGGGCTTGAGCTTCAGGTCCGGGGTGACGCCCCAGCTGGTGAAGTCGCTCATCGAGTAGCCGGCGGGCGCGGCGGTGGCGTCGGCCTTGACGGTGAGCTTCTTGTCGGCGGCGGCGATGAGCTTCTCGCCGTCCTTGCCGGAGATGGAGACGACGGGGATGTTGACGACGATGCCGGTCTTGATGGCCGCGCCGGTGATCGCGCCGTCCGCGTTGTTGTAGAAGATGACGGCGGCCGCGTTGAGCGCGGTGCCGACGTTCATGAGCTTGTCGCCGAAGGTGAGGGCGTGGCCGTCACTCGGCTCGGTGCCGCCGCGCTTGACGACGACGATCTTGCCGGACAGGTCCCAGTTGTATTCATTGGCGAGGCGGTTCTGGTCCTCGGAGGAGCCGATGCCGCCGTCCACGTACTCGTACTCGCCGTCCTTGAGGCCCTTGTCCTTGTCGGACAGGCCGGGCGTGCTGTCGCCGGTGGCCTGGCCGTTCTCATCGGCGAAGCCGAGCTGCAGGTAGCCGATGGCCGTGCCGTCGGGGCCGAGGAACGCGGACTGGCGCTGCGCGTTGTTCACGCTCGCCACGGACAGCGAATCGAGGAAGGAGGACGGGGAGGAGATCACGGAGCTGTCCGGATCGGAGGCGTACGGCAGGTTCGCGCCGGAGGCGTTGCCGAGCGCGGCGGTGGTCGCGTTGCCGGCGGCCACGTTCACCGTGGCGCCGCCGTCGCGCAGCGCCTTGATGGCGTCGCCGTAGGTGGCGGTGGACTCCTCGGAGAAGCCGGCGTCGGAACCGAGCGACATGTTCACGGTGTCCGCGTCGAGCGCCTTCGCGTCGTCGATGGCGGCGAGCAGGGAGGAATCGTAGATGGCGCCGCTGAAATCGTCGGCGACCTTCATCGGCATGATCTGCGCGTCGGGCGCGGTGCCGCGGATCTGGTCGCCGGAGTTGGCGGCCGCGATGCCGGCGACGTGCGTGCCGTGCTCCATGCCGGACAGGTCGCTCGGGTTCACGTTGTCGTCGTTGTCGGCGTAGTCGCGCGCGAACGGGATCTTCTCGGACACGTACGTGCCGTGGCCGAGCTCCTTGATCTTCGATTCGGCGTCCGACTTGCTCATCTTCACCTTGGCGTCGTCGAGGTCGCCCTGGAACGCCTCATGGTCGGTGTCGAGGCCGGAATCGATGATTGCGATGGTCTGGCCGTCGCCCTTCTGCGCGGCCTTGTCGGCGCCGGTCATGTCGAGCGACGACTGGTTCTTCAGGTCGGGCGTGGAATCGTCGGCCGCGGACTTCTCGTCCGGGATGCTGTACTTGCTTTCGATGAACGCGCGCTTGACGCCCGGCAGCTCGCGGATGCCGTCGAGCAGCGCGGCCGGGGCCTTGACCGCGAAGCCGTCGATCGCGTGGTAGTAGTCCTGCACGTCGGAGACCTGGACGGACTTCGCCTTGCCGTTGGACTTGGCGCCGTCGGTGGACATCAGCGACGGCTGGTTCGCGGCCAGATCGCGGATGTCGTTCTTGATCTCGCGGTGGCGCGTCTGCTTGCTCACGCCGAACAGCGAACGGTACCACGGCACGCCGGCGGTGGTGTCGTCGAGCTGCACGATGATCGTCGCGATACCGGTCGCGGCGTCGCCGGAGCCGGACAGCAGCCCCTTGTCGCTGGACTTGTCGTTCTTGCCGGACTTGTCCGCGGACTCGCCGACCGCGCGCAGCAGCGCGTCGGCGTCCTTCGCGTCCGTCTTGTCGGCGGTCTTGGCGGTGTCGGCAGTGCTACCGGTGCTACCGGTGGCGTTCTTGCCGCTATCAGCGGTGGTGACGGTGTTGCTGGCGCTGTTGCCGGTACCGTCGGACGCGGCGGCCACGGCGGAATCCTGCGATGCCGCGGCAGGCTGCGACGCAGCCGGCGCGGCCATCGCCACATTGGCCGGGAGCAGCATGGCGGCTGTCACGGCAAGCGCCGTGATCGACCGCCATGGTCCGGCATGATGATGCCCTGAAACCATACGGGTGTTCCCTCTCATATCCATATCTGATCGGTCTGTCGATGATTGCCGATCGCGGGGGCACGGGGCACGCACGGTACGCACTACGGTCATTCGACCGACGGCCTCGCACGACGACTTCGCACGACGACTTCGCACGACGACTTCGCACGACGACCATCGGTGATGGCCGACCATGCTGATTGCCCGTAATCCCGTAATCGGTTACGACGAGCGCCGACGCCACCCCCGGACACGGCACCTTATCTTCCCGTTCCCGGTGCCGCCGTCGAACACTCACAGTCCATTCGTCAACTTACGCCGCAAATTCCCAGAACACAAGACTTGTTTTCCCAGCCGAGACGTGCTATACGCCCCACCTTTGCTCCCCCTTCAGGGGGAGCTGTCCCGCAAAGCGGGACTCCCTCTGACGGGACATCGCCGTCAAGCAAACGCCAGAGGCGTTTGTAGGCGATGTGCGAGCCGCCAGGCGAGCCGATATGAGGCCAGCCGAAGGCTGTCCATAATCGCGGTCGAGCCGTCAGCCGAAGGCTGACTGAGGGAGAGACCCCCGCCCACCCCCACTTTGCCGCTTTCGACTCCCCCGATTCCGTCGCCTCCGCACCAAATGCGTCGCCCCCACGCCACCCATGGCACGGAACCACCGCCAAGACCGCCATCCCCATCACATCCGTGCCAAATGCGTCGTCCCCACGCCACCCATGGCACGGCAACGACGCTAAGAAGGCCGTCAGCGTCGCTTCCGCGCCAAGCATGGAGCAGAACCGACGCCGTGCACCGCAGGCGCGCGACTCCCCCTCCCCGACCCCAGCTTTTGATTCTTTTGATATTTTTGATTCTTTTGATTTCTTCGATAACGCGAAAGGCCGCCGTTCCCCACGTATCGGGGAACGGCGGCCTTGCTTATGGGCTCAGCTCAGAGCGTCAGGCTCACTGGACCTGGGCGCGGGCGATCTTGCCGGTGAAGGAGTTGGCCTCGTCGGCGTCCTTCACGCCGTCCTTGTTCCAGGAGAACATGGCGCGCAGCTTCGGGCCGACGGTCTCGATGCGCTCGTTGGAGTACTTCTCCTGCAGCTCCTTGAAGTGCGGGGCGCCGGCGTCCTGATCGTCGATGAACTCCTTGGCGAAGGAGCCGTCCTGGATGCGGCCCAGGTGGTACTCCATGCGCTTGCGGCAGTCCTCGTTGATGACGGTGTTGGTGTAGTCGCCGTACTGGGCGGTGTCGGAGCAGGACCAACGGGCCTTGTTGAGGCCGCCCTCGTTCATCAGGTCGACGAGCATCTTGAGCTCGTGGCAGACCTCGAAGTAGGCGATCTCCGGCTGGTAGCCGGCGTCGGTGAGGACCTCGAAGCCCATCTCGACGAGCTTGTTCACGCCGCCCATGAGGACGTTCTGCTCGCCGAACAGATCGGTCTCGGTCTCCTCCTTGAACGTGGTCTTGATGGCGCCGGCGCGCAGGGCGCCGAGGGCCTTCGCGTAGGCCAGGGTCAGCGCCCAGCCGTCACCGCGCGGGTCCTGCTCGACGGCGACGACCACCGGGACACCACGGCCGGCGGCGTACTCACGACGCACGATGTGGCCCGGGCCCTTCGGCGCGACCATGAACACCGGATGATCCTCGGACGGCTTGATGTAGCCGTAGTGGATGTTGAAGCCATGGGCGAAGGCGACGGCCGCACCCGGCTTGATGTTCGGCTCGATGTCGTCCTTCCAGATGTTGCGCTGGTACTGGTCCGGCGCGAGGATCATGATGACGTCGGCCTCGGCGGCGGCTTCCGGCACGGACTTGACCTCGAGGCCCTGCTCTTTCGCGAAGTCCACAGACTTGGAGGTGGGGCGCAGGCCGACGACGACGTCGACGCCGGAATCGCGCAGGTTCAGCGCGTGGGCGTGGCCCTGCGAGCCGTAGCCGATGATCGCGACCTTCTTGCCCTCGAGCACGGAGAGATCGCCGTCATTCTCATACCAGATCTGTGCAGCCATGGTGGCACTCCTTTACTTGCGTACCGTCGCACGGCGTCGGTCGATGCGCCGGTCCGACGACGCCCGCCGGCATCGCCCCTGCGGGGCCGCCGTCGGTCGTGTCCAACCGGTTCGACCGTTCGTGCGAACGGTACACGGTGTCGTTATGTGGTTGCGCGTTATGCGTTGGCGCATGTTGCGCGGGTGGGTGGTCCGCCGGTCGCGTGTGCGTGGTGACGCGTGCGTTGTGCGTTGACCGGATGACCTCGATCGTACGGGATTGTGTCCCGTGAACTGCGCTCAATCCTAGCGATATTGCGGTCGGATAGTGGCCCACGTCCATGATTCGGGCCATCATCCGACCCTTTCCCCCGCATCGTGGACAGCCGGGGCCTCATCCCATCGCGTCGCCCCGCCGACCATGGCGCAACCACAGACACGGCGCAACTTTTCCCGAAAAACACCCCTGTCGTCCGGAAATCGTTGCGCTGAAACACCTCCAGCACAACTTTTCCCGGGAATCATCCCCATCACCCGGGAATCCTTGCGCCCCATTCCCCAACGCAAATTCCCAGCGCAATTTTTCCCGGGAATCACCCCTGTCATCCGGGAATTGTTGCACTGAACCGTCACCAGCACAAGAAATCCCGGAAAACAGCCCCATCACCCGGGAATCCTTGCGCTGAGACCGAGTCAGCACAAAGATTCCCGGAGCATAGGCCGAATTCCCGGGATTTATCGCGCCGAGGACGGGGCGACCGATACGGGGCAGACGACAGCCGCCGACCGGCAATCGAGGCCGACAACCGCCGGCAAAGAAACGAAACCCAAAAGACCCAAACAACCAAAACAACAGAAACAACAGAAACAACCAAAAAGGCCGCCACCCGTGGTAAACGGATGGCGGCCTTTCACCGACCGATATGGTCGCCCGGCCGCGTCCTCATCGGACGGGAGCCGGGGCGGTCAAGCTCACTGAACCTGGGTACGAGCAATCTTGCCGTTGAAGGACTCGGCCTCGTCCTGATCCTTGGCCGGGCCGTTGTTCCAGGAGAACATGGCGCGCAGCTTCGGGCCGACGGTCTCGAGGTGCGGGTGGGAGAACTCCTCCTGCAGCTTCTTGAACTTCGGGGCGCCGGCGGCCTGGTCATCCATGAACTCCTTGGCGAAGGAGCCGTCCTGGATGCGCTTGAGCTGGTACTGCATGCGCTTCTTGGTCTCCTCGGTGATGACCGTGGAGGTGTAGTCGCCGTACTGGGCGGTGTCGGAGCAGGACCAACGGGCCTTGTTCAGACCACCCTCGTTGGCGAGGTCGACGAGCATCTTCAGCTCGTGGAAGACCTCGAAGTAGGCGATCTCCGGCTGGTAGCCGGCCTCGGTCAGCACGTCGAAGCCCATGTCGCACAGGTGGTTGATACCGCCCATGAGGACGTCCTGCTCGCCGAACAGATCGGTCTCGGTCTCCTCGGTGAAGGTCGTCTTGATGGCGCCGGCGCGCAGCGCGCCGAGGGCCTTCGCGTAGGCGAGGCACAGCGGCCAGGTCTTGCCATCCGGATCCTGCTCGACGGCCACGACCACCGGGACGCCACGGCCGGCGGCGTACTCACGACGCACGATGTGGCCCGGGCCCTTCGGCGCGACCATGAAGACCGGGTGATCCTCGGACGGCTTGATGTAGCCGTAGTGGATGTTGAAGCCATGGGCGAAGGCCAGAGCGGCACCCGGCTTCAGGTTCGGCTCGATGTCCTTCTTGTAGACGGCGGCCTGGTACTGATCAGGCAGCAGGATCATGACGACGTCGGCCTCGGCGACGGCATCGCCGACGGACTTGACCTCGAGGCCCTGCTCCTTGGCGAACTCGACGGACTTGGAGGTCGGACGCAGGCCGACGACGACGTCGACGCCGGAGTCACGCAGGTTCAGCGCGTGGGCGTGGCCCTGGGAACCGTAGCCGAGGATGGCGACCTTCTTGCCTTCGAACACGGAGAGGTCGGCGTCCTTCTCGTACCAGATAGTTGCTGCCATGATAGGCACTCCTTTATGTTGTTCAGTGTGCCGAACGAAACTCCACGTCCGACAATCGGTGAGATTGCTGACGGCCTTCGGCGAGAAGGATTGTGTCCTTGTGTCGGGGAAAGTCATCGGTTCACTGGGGACTATTTCTAGTCCCGCAGTGGGCGGCGCGGTCGCCCGCGTCCAAATATTGAATTGAATTTTCAGTTATGGAATCAAGCCGAAATCAAACGCGATTACAGCTGGAAAGTTTGGGGGATTCGCATTCCCTGCGCCCCTCCCGCTGGCGGGAAGTGGCGAGGGCTTTCTCCGGCCCCCTCTGACGAGGGGGCTCCCGCGAAGCGGGTGGGGGAGAGATAGCTGGAACGTGACGGCCCGCAATATCTCTTCCTCAGTCCGCCTGCGGCGGCCAGCTCCCTCGTCAGAGGGAGCCAAGGGAAGACGTCACTTGGTGAAGTCGACGTCCTTCGTCTCGTGGCAGGAGAGCACGGCGACGAGGCAGCACAGGGCCATCACGCCGAGGTAGATGCCGACGGAGTGGACGCCCCAGTGGGAGCTCAGCCAGGTGGCGATGGTCGGCACGAAGGCCGCGCCGACGATGGCGGCGAGGTTGTAGCCGATGCCGGAGCCGGAGTAGCGCACGTTGGCGTCGAACAGCTCGGGCAGGAAGGCGCCGATCGGGCCGAACGCGGTGCCCATGAGGGCGAAGCCGACGCACAGGAAGACCATGTTGGCGAAGAAGTTGCGCTGGCCGACGATCTCACCGTTCAGGAGGAACGGGAACAGCGCGGCGAACACGACGAGCAGCACGGAGGACGTGATGATGACGCGCTTGCGGCCCCACTTGTCGGCGTTCACGCAGGAGATCACGATGAAGGCGGCGAACACGCAGATGGCGATCATGAGCATGAGCAGGTATTCCTGGTTGGTGAAGCCGAGGCCACCGCCGCCCTCACCCTGCTCCTTGGTGCCCCATGCGAGGGACCAGGTGGCGAGCGTGTAGAACAGCGTGTAGGTGACGGCGACGAGGAACGTGGCCTGCAGGACCTGCTTCCAGGACTTGCGGAACACCTCGGTGAGCGGGGACTTGACGACCTTCTTCTGCTCCTGGGCCATACGGAAGATCGGGGTCTCCTCCATGTGGACTCGGACGACGAGGCCGATGATCACGAGCACCGCGGAGAGCAGGAACGGCACGCGCCAGCCCCAGGCGAGCATCGCGTCGGAGTCGTTGAAGGTCTCAAGCAGGAAGTAGGTGCCGTTGGAGAGGAAGAATCCGATTGGGGCGCCGAGCTCCGGGAAGGAGCCGTAGAGGGCGCGCTTGTCCTCAGGCGCGTTCTCGGTCGCGACCAGGGCCGCGCCGGACCATTCGCCGCCGAGGCCGATGCCCTGGATGAAGCGCAGCAGGCACAGGATGGCGACGGCGAAGACGCCCGCCTGGTTGTAGGTCGGCAGGCAGCCGATGAGGAACGTGCCGATACCCATCGTCATCAGGGAGACGACCAGCGTGGTCTTGCGGCCCATGCGGTCGCCGAAGTGGCCGAACACGAGGGAGCCGAGCGGGCGGGCGATGAACGCGATCGCGAAGGTCAGCAGGCTCATCAGCAGCGCAACGGTCGGGTTGTCCTTCGCGGAGAAGAAGATGTGCGGGAAGTAGTTCGCCGCGGCGGTGCCGTAGGCGTAGAAGTCGTAGAACTCGATGGCCGTGCCGACCATGGAGGCGGCGATGACGGTCTTCACGGAATCGTGGGCCATCGCCTGCAGCTTGCCTTCAGCTGCGTTTTCAGCCGTTTCCTCGACTGCACTCATGGGATTGTCTCCTGAATTGGATGGGGTTTCTCTCTCTATTTCGCGGAATTCCATCGCACGCCCTGATCTTGTGGATCGTGGCGGGCGGGCAATGAAAAAGCCCCGCATCTCATGCAGGGCTTGAAACGTGATCAATCGCTCTCGCCCTGCCTTCGCTGACGGGGCTCAAGCTTGTAAGCCGATCATGCCGCCAGCGAAGACGGAATAATAATTCGTGCGGACAGCAGAGCGACGTTGACGAGGGTCAGAACGGACTCATCAACGGTGGTATCGGCAGTGTATCCAGTCATCGCGGCGGCCTCCTTTCGGTCTAGAAGTTTGTCCTCCGAGCGGTTATCGCTCGAACTGGTTCCACACCATAGGAGCGCCGTTCCGCCGCCGGCCACTGATGTTCACTATGTGAACCATGCGAATTCGTCGCATTTTCCCATCACATTCCCGTAACCTGCGGGACAGGTCGCAGCCACCACCGCGGCCACCGCGCCGCCGTCACCGCGTCGAGTCGGCCTTGCGCAGGACGAGCGGCACGAGCGTGACGCCGCGCTCCCCCGCTCCGTCATCATCGCCATCATCGACAATCGCAGCGTCACCGGCAGTCGCGTCGTCACCACCATCCCCGATCAACGCGATCATCCGGTCGACGATGCGCTCGGCGATCGTGCCGAAATCCTGCGCGACGGTCGTGAGCCGCACGCCGGCCGCGTCGACGAGATACGTGCCGTCGTACGCGACAATCTGGAGGTCGTCGGGCACGCGGATGCCGCGCCTCGCCGCCTCCTGCACGGCGAGCGCGGCGACGACGTCGTTGCCGACGATCGCGTCGACGGGCGGCACGGCGGCGTCCGTCGCGACGGGCGCGACGCCGTCGTCACCGCCGTCGACGTTACCGGCATCGCCGCTGTCGACCGCGCGTCCGCGACGGTCGAACAGGCCGCGCACGGCGGCGACGTATCCGGCGAAATCGTCGACGCCGCCCGACTCGACGTACTCGTGCGCGATGCCGGCCGCGTCCAGCTCACGTTCCAGCGTGAGGTAGTAGCGCACGGTGGGGAACGTGGATTCCGGATGCGGGCCGTCCGACGGATCATCGTCAGTCAGATCGTGGAACTGGGCGCGTGGGCCGCCGACCAGCGCGACGTGACGCGCGCCGGACGCTATCAGCTCGCGCGCGACGATGCGGCCGCCCTGCTCGTGGTCGGATCTCACCGACGGCACGCCTTCGCCGAGATAGCGGTCGAACGCGACGATCGGACGGTCTACGGATGTCCAATAGTCGGCGGGATGACGCGTGTGCGCGGCCATGACGATGCCGTCCATCATGTGCCGTCGCAGCATGTCGATGTACTCGGATTCGTCCTTGCCGGTGTCCGCCACCGAGCACAGGACGACGCGCATGCCGCGTGCCGAGAAGCCGCGCTGGAGGGCGGCGACGAACGTGGCGAAGAACGGGTGGCGAACGGTCGGCACGATCACGCCGACCATGTTGGTGCGGTCGCGGTAGAAGTTGCGTGCGAGCTCGTTGGGGATGTAGCCGAGCGCGTCCATCGCGTCCTGCACGCGTTTGCGCATCTCGTCGGACACGTATCCGGTGCCGTTGACGACGAGCGACACCGTGCTCACCGAGGTTCCGGCCCGACGGGCCACGTCGCGCATACCGACCATGCACCACTCCCTTTTCGCGCTATGACCATATATACGGGACTATCGTACCCGCACCATCATCTCCAGTCGGCTCCGCCGACAGCCCCCTCAGTCGCGCTTCGCGCGCCAGCTCCCCCTCAAGGGGGCGCAAAGAAGCCGTGGTCCCACCGTCTGTCCGAATCGCACTGGCTCCCTCAAGGGGGCACAGGGGATAAGGAAGTCCTACTTGCGCAGGAAGAACGCGGCGAGTGCGACGCATACGATCGCGGCGGGGAACACCGCCACGTAGCCGAGCGACGCGGGCGCCACGACGATGGCGAGCGCGCCGGCAAGCGCGCCGATCACCACGCCGACCGGGCGGGCGTTGCCGTAGACGCCGAGTGCGCGGCCCGCGTCGCGCGCATCGGGTTATAGGAACCAAACGTGGTGTTTTAGAAATCCCGGGCGTGGTGTGGATGCTGTCGCAGGATTTCCGTTGTCTTCCTTTCCTTTTGCATCCAGGCCGAAGCTCGA
>NZ_JBKEVG010000013.1:0-92841 GCF_056356955.1 Bifidobacterium sp. LH_419 | reverse complement strand
CATGAAACCATCGTCATAACGACGCCTGCGATTCCCGGACATGAGAAACCGCACCTCCAATCATCGAATCCGAATTACTTCAGTCCAACAATCAGGGTGCGGTTCAGACGAGGGGGCTGTCGAACGCAGTGAGACTGGGGGAGAGATAGCTGGAACGTAACGGTTCCCGCTATCTCTCCCCCAGTCCGCTACCGCGGACAGCCCCCTCGTCAGAGGGGGCCAAGTCGTAGCGGGCGAGGGTGCCTTATTCGTATGCGGGCCATAACCCGCCGTTCACACGGCTCACATGCTCGTTACAATCGTCTCTGATGCCAGTAACGACCGACCGTTACAGTCGAGGCATCACATAATCGAACATCGAACACGACAATCTAGGGAGACGAGCATGACCGACGACACCATCACACCGCTGGAACATCTGGTGAAGGTGCTCAAACTGGGCAAGCCCTCCGACTACCGCAACCACACGTACGTGAACGGCGAAAGCCTCTACTTCCCCACCGGCCGCGTGTACGGCGGCCAGGTGATCGCCCAGTCGCTGATGGCGGCCGCGAAGACCGTGGCGCCGAACCGTCTGCCGCATTCGATTCACGGCTATTTCATCGCGCCCGGCGACATCCGCCAGGACCTGCTGTTCGACGTGGAGAAGCTGCGCGACGGGCGTTCGTTCTCGGCGCGGCGCGTGAACGTCACGCAGGCCGAGGGATCGATTCTCACCGCGATCGCCTCGTTCCAGGTGACCGGACAGGAGGGCGTGGAGTTCGCCGACCCGATGCCGGCCGACCTGCCCGACCCGGAATCGCTCACCAGCGCGAAGGAGCTGATGGCGCCGTACGCCGGCAGGTCGCCGTTCGCGAACTACTACGCGGAGAAGTCGCCGTTCGACATCCGCCATATCACGCCGACGATCATGCTCGGACCGGACAAGGAGTCCGCGGCCGCCGACTCCGGCAGGCAGATGGTGTGGATGAGGGCCGACGGCGAGGTCGAGGCGCCGCAGCTCATGCATCGTGCGATGCTGGCGCTCGGCTGCGACCAGGTGATGATGGAGCCGGTGCTGCGTCGCGCCGGACTGTCGATCTCCACGCCGGGCATCGCCTACGCGTCGATCGACCATTCGATGTGGTGGTACCGCGACGTGGACATCTGCCAGTGGCACCTGTACGTGCAGGACACGCCGACCGCCGCGCACGGCCGCGGACTCGGCACGGCGAAGGTGTATTCGCAGGACGGCGAGCTGGTCGCCGCCATCGCCCAGGAGGCGATGATTCGCGTGCCGCGCGGGTGATGACTCGGTGCCGTGGCGTTGCCTCCCTCTGATGAGGGATGTGTCATCGCGAAGCGATGACGGAGGGAGAGAAGAGAGAAGAAGAGCGGCCGTAGGCCGCGGGGAAATCGAATCGGCTTTCGGCCGATGCCGTATCTCCCGCGGCCTGCGGCCGCTCCTGTCTCTCCCTCAGTCGCGGCTATGCCGCGACAGCTCCCTCGTCAGAGGGAGCCGAAGTGAGGCTTACGCTTCGCGAGAGGCGCTCGCCGCGGCGTAGGCGGCGAGGGCGCGCGGGGCGTGGAAGCCCTGCTTCTCGAACTCGTCGGCGATCTTCTGGGCGACCTCCTGGGAGCGGCCCTTGTCGACGAGCGCGATGATGGAGCCGCCGAAGCCGCCGCCGGTCATGCGGGCGCCGTAGGCGCCGTTGTGGCGGGCCACGTCCACGGCCACGTCGAGCTCCGGCACGGTGACCTCGTAGTCCGCGGCAAGCGAATCGTGGGACGCGTTGAACAGGCGTCCGGCGGATTCGATGTCGCCCTGGGCGAAGGCGCGCACGAAGGAGCGCACGCGTTCGATCTCGGTGACGACGTGACGCACGCGCTTCTTCATCGTCTCGTCGGGCAGCGCGTCGAGCGTCTCCTTCAAAGCCTGGAGCTGGTCGTCGGCCTTGGAGATGCCGTCGGCGGCGACGCGCAGGTTGGCGACGCCGAGGATCTTCGCGGCCTCCTCGCAGGTGGCGCGGCGCTGGGCGTACTGGCCGTCGTTGAGCTGGTGCGGGGCCTGGGTGTCGACGACGAGCAGCTCGAGGCCGTACTTGTCGAGGTCGAACTCCTGCTGGGAGACGTTCTCCAGCGGGGTGAGCTCCGGGCGGCAGTCGAGCAGCAGCGCGTGGCCGGGCGTGCAGCGCATCGAGGCGTTCTGGTCGAGGCCGCCGGTGGAGGCACCGGCCATCTCGTTCTCGGACTTGATGGCGGCGTTGATGAGGGTGACGCGGCCGGCGTCGGAGTCGCCGTAGCCGAGACCGTACACGTCGTCGAGGGCGAGCGCGGTCGAGCAGGTCATCGCGGCGGAGGAGCTCAGACCAGAGCCCAGCGGCACGCAGGAGACGAACGCGGCGTCAAAGCCCTTCACCTTGGAGAAGCCGGCCTCGCGCAGCGCCCACGCCACGCCCACCGGGTAGGCGGCCCAGCCGTCCACGCCGCGGGTCTTGAGCCCGTCGAGATCGGCCTCGGCGACCTTGTCCGGGGAGATGGACGAGACGACGCGCACCTTGGTGTCCTCGCGCGGCTTGAGCGCGATGAACGTGCGCTGCGGCAGCGCAATCGGCAGGCACAGGCCCGCGTTGTAGTCGGTGTGCTCGCCGATCAGGTTGACGCGGCCCGGAGCGGCCCACACGCCTTCCGGCGCGAAACCGTAGGTGTCGACGAACAGTTTCGTCGCCTCGGAGACGCCCTCCTCATGGGAGATCGGCTCGATGAATTCAACAGCAGCCATTGGTGTTTTATCCTTCCTTGGTTTGTGGAACATCCTTGTTGAGAAGACGGCGTCAGTCGGCGATGTCGACGTCGCCGAGCTCGTGGAAGCGCTTCGCGATGAGCTCCGGGGTCGTGTCGGAGATCCAGGCGGCCATGCCGGATTCGGAGCCGGCGAGGTACTTGATCTTGTTGGCGGCGCGGCGGAACGAGAAGAACTGCAGGTTGAGACGGTAGTTCTCGCGGCGCGGATCGTGGATCGGGGCCTGGTGCCAGGCGGCGATGTACGGCAGGTCCATGCCCTTGCCGTCGCCCTTGTCGAAGAACGCGTTGCCGCGCTTGAGCAGGTGCGAGTACATGGAGGCGAGGTCCCAGCGCTCCTGGTCGTCGAGCTGGTCGATGGTGAGCACGTCGCGCACCGGCGCCACATGCACCTCGAGGGGCCAGCGGGCGGCGGCCGGCACGTAGGCGACCCAGCTGTGGTTGCGCATGATGACGCGCTCCTTGGCCTCGAGCTCGGCGTTCATCAGGTCCTTGAGCAGGTTGCCGCCGGTCTTCTCGTGGTAGGCCTCGGTGTGCTTGAGCTCCTGCTCCATCTTCGAGGCGATGAACGGGTAGCAGTAGACCTGGCCGTGCGGGTGGGCGAGAGAGACGCCGATCTCGGCGCCGTGGTTCTCGAACGGGAAGATCTGCTCGATGCCGTCCATCTTCGAGATCTCGGCGGTGCGGAACGCCCACGCCTCGACGACGGTGCGCAGACGGCTCACCGGCAGGTCGGCGGGCAGGCCGTGCTCGTTCGGGTCGAAGCAGATGACCTCGCAGCGGCCGGCGGCCATCTTCTTCTCCCACAGCGGGTTGCCGTCCACGTAGGTGACGTCCTCGGAACGGCCAGGCACGCGCACCATCGACGGGAAGCGGTTCTCGAACACGACGACGTTGTAGTCGGTGTCCGGCACCTCGCCGTCCTGGTACGGGTCGCCGGGCTTGCGGGCGGCCAGCGGGTTGCCCTTGGCGGTGGCGCCGGGGCCGGCGGTGATCGGGCGGTTCATGCGCGCGGTCGCCATCGGGATCCAATCGCCGGTCAGCGGGTCGCGGCGCATCTCGGGGGCCGCGTACGGCACCTCATCGCCGGCGGCATTCAGCTGGTTGGCGAAACGGTAGGCGAGATGACGCGGGTCCTTGAGCTCGCGGGTCTTCGCGCCGGAGACGTATTCCGGATCGTCGTCGAGGTAGAAGAAGTCACGTCCGTCGGCGAGCGTCGTCGGCGTGATGCGGATGTGCTCCTTCGCGTACGCACCCGGCTCGTAGGCTGCGAATTCGGTCATGGTTATTCCTGCTCACTTTCCTGTACGGGCTCGGTCTGTTCGGCCAGCACGAGCTCCTTGACCAGTTCCTTCGTTTTGGCGGCGGTATCGGGGTCGAGACCGTCGTCGGTGATGACCGTGTCCACCTGGTCGAACCGCGCGAACAGCGACAGCGATGTGCAGCTCCACTTGGTGTGGTCGGTCAAGATGATGGTGCGATCGGCGATGTCCATCATCGCCATATCGGTGGCGGCCTCCAGCGAATTGGGCATGAGGAAGCCGCGGGGAATCGACACGGAGTGCGTGCCGAGGAAGACGGTGTTGACGCGCAGCGAGGCGACGACCTTGTCGGCGATCGGGCCGACGAGCGAGTTCGATCGGGTGATGACGCCGCCGGTGACGATCACCTCCACGTCCTTCGATTCGAGGGCCTGCACGAGTTCGGCGACCGGGATCGAATTGGTGAGGATGGTGACGCCCGCGGCCTGCTGGCTTTCCAGCAGATGCTGTGCGAAGACGTAGGCGGTGGTGCCGCCGCCGATGGCGATCACGTCGCCGGGGGCCACGTATTTGACGGCCTCCTGCGCGATCGCGTCCTTGAGCCCGATGTCCATCTGCGACTTTACGGAGAACAACGGCTCGCTCAGCAGCGTGCTGGTGGTGACTGCGCCGCCGTGGACCCGCTTGAGGAGCCCTTTGTCGGCGAGTTCGGCGATATCGCGGCGGATGGTCATCGCGGAAACGCCGAGTTCCTTGCTGAGTGCCGTGATGCGCACGGCACCCCGGGTGCGAAGCCTGCTCAGTATCAGGTGTTGACGTTGTGACGATATCATATGAACATTATCGCACACAATCACCCATAGTTCAAACCGAGTTGTGCGTTTCGCGTACCCTTTTTGTAGTTTTGCAAACGTTAGCGAACAAAAAACAACATAGGCGCGATTGTCTATCGGAATTCTCCGGACGGTTTCCGGGTATCTCTCCCCCACCCGGCTCCGCCGGGAGCCCCCCCTCGTCAGAGGGGGCCGGAGACACAATCACTCGGCGTCGACGCCGACGGCTTCGGAGACGGACGAGAACCCGTCGCGGCGCAGCAGCTCGGCGAGGCCGCGCTTCAGGACCGTGATCTGCTGGGGGCCGCGGTACATGAGCGACGAGATGAACATGACCAGGTCGGCGCCGGCGCGAATCTTCGCGTACGCCTGCTCGGGCGTGAACACGCCGCCGATGCCGGCGATCGCGAACCGGTCGCCGTACTGACGGCGCACACGCGCGACCAGCGCCGTGCTGGCGTCCGTGCACGGGCCGCCGGACAGGCCGCCCTCCCACTCGTGCGGGATGGCGAGGCCGGTGCGGTCCTTGTTGAGGTTGGCGAGCGAGACGCCCTGCACGTTGTGTTCGGCGAGCACGTCGAGCAGATCGCGGAACTCCTCCCACGGCTTGTTGAGCGGCATCTTGACGAGCGTCGGCTGCGGGCGGTCGATCGCGTCGAGCGCGGTGAACAGCTTGTCGAGCGCCTCGGGCGAGGCGGTGAACGGCTCGCCCACATGCGTGTTCGGGCAGGACACGTTCACTTCGACCATCGCGGTGCGGCCGGCGGCGCGGCGCATCGAGACGCAGTAGTCCTCGATGCCCTCGTCGAGGTCGCCGCACAGTGCGTCGTTCGTACGCGCGATCGAGACGGACACCTGCATGTCGTGCGCGTGCGTCCACGCCTTCTCCGCACGGTCGATGACCTTGTCGGAGCCGATGTTCGCGAGGCCCACGTGCACCATCATCGAATCGTATTCGGGCAGACGGTGGAACCACGGCTTCGGATTGCCGGGGCACGGGCGGGACGTGGTGGAGCCGACCGTCTCGAGTCCGAAGCCGGCGTTGTCGAGCAGCACCGGCATGTCGCAGTTCTTGTCAAGTCCGGCGGACAGGCCGAACGGGTTCGCGAAGTCGACGCCCATCACCGTGGTCTCGAGGATCGGATCGGTGTAGTCGAGCATCGTGCGCTCCGCCCACAACAGCGGCGGGATGTGCTTGACCACGCGGCAGAACGCGATCATGCGGTCGTGCGCCTCGTCCGGCGGCACGTTGAAGACGAAATTGGGTTTGATGACGTGCTTGTAGCCGAAGGTGAACAGGTCGCAGGTCGCCTTGTTGACCGCGTCATGCCAGAAGCTGTCCGAAACGTAACTCATGGGCACCCAGTCTAGTCAATCAGTAGGCGCCGCGCACATACTGGGGCTGGTAGGGGGCCTCGGTGACGGGCACGCCGAGCTTGGCGGCGGCGCGCAGCGGCCAGTACGGGTCGCGCAGAGCGGCGCGGCCGATCTCGACCACGTCGGCCTTGCCCTTGGCGAGCACCTTCTCCGCCTGCTTCGGCTTGGTGATGAGGCCGACCGCGGTGACCGGCACTTCGGCGCGCTTGCGCACCTGCGCGGAGAACGGCACCTGGTAGTCGGGCTTGACCGGGACCGTCACGCCGGCGACGATGCCGCCGGTGGACACGTCGACCAGGTCCACGCCGTGCGCCTTGAGGATCTGCGCGAGCGCGACCGTCTGGTCGAGGTCCCAGCCGCCCGCCGCCCAGTCGGTGGCGGAGACGCGCACAAGCAGCGGCATGTCATCCGGAATCACGCCGCGGATCGCGTCGGCGACCTCCAGCAGGAAGCGGATGCGCCCCTCGAAGCCGCCGCCGTATTCGTCGTCGCGTTCGTTGCTCAGCGGGTCGAGGAACTGCGAGATCAGGTAGCCGTGGGCGGCGTGGATCTCAATCGCCTGGAATCCGGCGGCCACGGCGCGACCGGCCGCCGCGGCGAACGCGCCGACCAGTCCGTGGATCTCATCGACGCTCAGCGCGCGCGGCGTCGCGTAGCCGCCGAACGGGATGGCGCTCGGCGCGACGGTCTGCCAGCCGCCGGCCTCACCGGGCACGGTCTCGCGCTCGTAGCCGACGGTGAACGAGCCGGTCGACCCCTTGCGTCCCGCGTGATTGAGCTGGATGGCGGCCACGGCGCCCGTCGCCTTGATGCCTTCGACGATCCACTTCCACGAGTCGATCTGCCAGTCGGCCCACAGGCCCACGTCATTCGGCGAGATGCGGCCTTCGGGCGCGACGGCGGTCGCCTCGGCGATGATCATGCCGAAGCCGCCCATCGCACGCGACACGTAGTGCTGGTAGTGGAACGGCGTCGGTCGGCCGTCCTGCGCGAACGCCGAGTAGGTGTCCATCGGCGGCAGCCAGATGCGGTTGCGGATGGTCAGGCCGCGCAGCGTCATCGGCCGGAACAGCAGCGGGCCGGCGTCCTTGGCGGGGTTCTCCCCCCTCAGAGGCGTGCCGGTCTTGCCCGTTTTGCCCGGTTTCGTCGCCTTGCCGGCGGCCTTGCCCGATTTCACCGATTTCGCGGACTTCGCCGTTTTCGAGGATTTCGCGGCCTTGCCCGGTTTCCCGGACTTGCCTTTGCCTCCCGCCTCGACGGTGTTCGTCACGTCGAGGCCGCGGAAGTCGAATCCGCTCGGGCCTTCGACGTTCGCCGTCACGCCTGCCGTGCTTCCGTATGCCGTGGTGTCTTCCGCCATGATGTTCCCCCTTACGCCGGATGTCCGGCGATGATCGTCCTCGACAATTCTAACGTCCAAGCTGAAAGTACGCCGAACGCCCACCGTATGTGGGAATACGGTGGGCGTTCGGTTGCGATGCCGCGATGGCGCGGCCGCCAGTGGCACGAGCCCGCGATGGCGTCACGCGGGACTTACGGGAGAAGGATCACTGGCCGGTCGTGGTGCCCTGCTGGGTGGTCGTACCGGTCGTGCCTTCCGTAGTCGTGCCCTGCTGCGTGGTCGTGCCGGTGGTCCCCTGGGTGGTCGTGCCGGTCGTGCCCGAGCTGGTGCCGCTGTACGTGGTGGTGCCTCCGCCCGTGTACTTCGCGCTCGGGTTGCCGTAGCTGTTGTCGATCGGAATGCCCGCGGCGTCGACGTAGCTCTGCATGAACTGCTTCCACGCGGGTTCGGCGATGTACATGCCGTACCAGGTCGGACGGTACACGCCGTTGATCGTCTTGTAGTTGAACGACTGCGGCGACTCGGCGTTGCCGACGGCCACGAACGCGGCCACCTGCGGGATGAAGCCAGCGGTGAGCATGTACGTGTCCTCGTTGGTGCCGGTCTTCGCGAAGGTCTTGCGGCCGTTGGCCAGCTGGGCGTCCACGGCGTTGCCGTTGGAGCGGACGACGCCCTGGTTGATCGCGTAGGCGGCGATCTCCGCGATCTCCGGGTCGATGGCCTGATGGCAGTTCGCGGACGGCACCTTGTAGTTCTTGCCGGCGCGGTCGGTCATCTTGGTGATGGCGATCGGGGTGCATTCGACGCCCTTGGCGGCGATCGTCGCGTACACGTTCGCCATCGTGAGCGGCGAGGCCTGCACGGTGCCGATCACCATCGGCGGCTGGAACGAGTTGGAGTCGTACACGTCCTCATGGCCCTGGATCGAGTTGTGGTAGCCGACCTGCTTGGCGGCGTCCGCGATCGCGCACAGGCCGATCTGCTGGGTCATCGAGGCCTGGGTGGTGTTGTGCGAGAGCACGAGGCCCTGCAGCGGGCTTTCGTTCGAGGTGCCGCCGCCGGAGTTCTGCACGCTCCACGTGCCGGCGAACGCGTAGCCGTTGCAGCTGAAGCTCGCCGTGTTGTACGCGGTGGACGTGCGCAGGTACTGGTTGATGGACTTGCCCGCCTGCATCCACGCGACGAGGTTGATCGGCTTCCAGGTGGAGCCGGGCTGGAATCCCCAGCCGCCGCCGTCGGACTCGTCGACCGCGTAGTTGACGGCCGTTCGCGTCGAATCGAGCTTCGCCAGATCGGTGGCGTCGTAGGTGCGGTTGATGCCGAAGCCGAGCACTTCGCCGGTGCCGGGCCTAATCGCGGCGATAGCGACCTCGAAGCCGGTCGGATCGGCCGGCGGGATGGCGTCGCGCGCCGCCTGCATGGCGGAGTTGTTCGCGTTCACGTCCATCGTGGTGACGATCGACAGGCCGCCCTCCTTGAGCAGCTTGTTGCGCTCCTCCTCGGTCTTGCCGAACTCCTTGTTCTTGAGGATCTGGCGGGTCACGTAGTCGCAGAAGAACGCGGCGTCGCCAGCCACCTGGCAGCCGGATTCGATGGACTGCACGTTGAGCGTGTCCTTGAGCGACGTCTTGTAGGCCTCGTCATGCTGCTTCTGGGTGATGTACCCCTCCTGCAGCATGAGGTCGAGCACGATGTTGCGCTGCTTCTGCGACTCCTTGAGGTTCTCGTCGCTGGTCGGATCGTACCTGGCCGGGTTCTTCGTGATGGCGGCGATGGTCGCGGCCTGCACCACGGTCAGGTCCTTGGCGGAGGTGTTGAAGTAGCGCTTCGCGGCGCTCTCCACGCCGTAGAGATTGTGGTTGCCGAACTGGGCGATGTTGAGGTAGCCCTGCAGGATCTCGAGCTTCGAGTACTGCTTCTCCATCTGCACGGCGATGAGCATCTCGCGCACCTTGCGCGCGACGGTCTGTTCGGAGGCATGGTATTCGGCGATCGGGTCGTCGTCCTCGCGGGCCTGCATGGCGAGCACGTTCTTCACGTACTGCTGGGTCAGCGTGGAGCCGCCCTGCGTATCGCCCTTCTTCACGAACGTCTGGAAGAAGGCGCGCATGACGCCCTGCACGTCGATGCCGTGGTGTTTGAAGAATCGGCGGTCCTCACGGGCGACGACGGCCTGCTGCATGACCTTGGAGATGTTCTTCAGCGGCACGACGGTACGGTTGTCGGCGTAGAACTCCGCGATCTTCGTCGTGCCGTCCGAGGCGTACATCACGGATTTCTGGGGAAGGGAGGTCACGTCGAAATCGACGCCCTCGACCTTGAGCGACGGCACCACGGCCTTGGCCACCGAATTCGCGGCGAATACGGCGGGGGAAACCAGCGTGGCCATCACCACGCCGCCGCCGACGCACAGCATGAGATAGGCCAACAGCAAAGTAAGCACACGTCGAGCGGTAAGGGAGTTCTTTTTCGGCATGCGCCCCATTCTAAGTGGGTGGGTCTACCGGAACCGATGGCGTGCCACGGCGCGCGGGGAATCATTCACAGGAACCCCACTCCCTGAACGTCTCCCGGAAATCCGGTGAACGCGGTCAGCGGCGCGACCTGCGGATGAGCATGCCGGGCTGGTAGATGATGATCGAACGGCCCTCGCGCGCTATCCACCCGCGGTTCGCGAAGTCCATCAGCGCCTTGTTCACGGTCTCGCGGCTGGAGCCGACGAGCTGCGCCATCTCCTCCTGCGTCAGGTCGTGCGGCACCTTGAGCCCCTCCTCGACCGGCTCGCCGAAGCGGGACGCGAGGTTGATGAGCGTCTTGGCGAGGCGGGCGGGCACGTCCATGAACACGAGGTCGGAGATGTGCTCGTTGTTGGAGCGCATGCGCCCGGCCATCACCTGCAGCATGTCGATGGCGACGCGAGGATGCTGGTCGAGCCAGTGGAACAGCGCATCATGTTCGAGCCAGACGACGCGCGTGCCGTGGTTCATCGCCAGCGCGGACGCGGTGCGCGGGCCGCCGGTCGGGTCGAAGACGGGGATCTCGCCGAGCACCTCGCCCGGCGCGTGGATGGACAGCAGCTGGATGCGATGGTCGTTCGATTCGCGCACGAGTTTGACGCGCCCGTGCTCCAGCAGGTACATGCGGTGGTCGGTGCCGCCCTGTTCGAAGATGGCCTCGCCCTTGTCGTACACGGCCTGGTTGAGATGGGGGATCAGCTCCTCCGCCTGCTCCGGCGACACCTGCTTGAACAGCGCGGTATGCAGGAGCACGTTCTCCTCTTCGGGCATCGCGTTCGGCTTTTCCGCCAACTCACATCACCATCCCATCATCACGTCGCCGTATTCCATCGTCGGTCCGCGGACATCCTCGACCATCGTCCGCAACATTGTACCGCACGCCCACCGGAGCCGCCGTGAACGTACCGTAAGCGTTCACGGGCGCGCGTCGGCGCACGCGCGGGCGGCGGGCGGCGCCGCCGTCACGCGCGGGACGCCTGCGCGCGGCAGTACGCGAGCAGGTGCGCGACGACCTCGGCGCGGGACAGCCCGGTCTGGCTTCTGAGCGGGTCGACGCGCTTCACGGCGGACTTGACCGCCTTGTCGCTCGTCTTCTCGCCGCTCACGTTGAGCACGCGCGTCATCTTCACCGCGTCGATGTCGTACGCCATCGTCACGTGGTGCAGGACCGCGCCGGGAGCGTGCGTCGCGGCGGGCGCGGCAGCTTCCCCGCGCGCCGCCGCACGCGCGTGCGGCGCGGGGAAGCGGCGTTGCGCCGCGCCGCCGATCTTGCCGTGCTGCGAGGCGATGTCGTTGAGACCGGCGAACCGCACGTCGAGTCCCAGCCCGCGCAGCGCCTCGACGAGCCACCGGTCGCACAGACGATACGACGATGCGACGTCGATGCCGGCGACGAAATCGAGCGGAGTATATAAGGAGTAGGTGATGGTGTTGCCGGGTTCGATGAACATCGCGCCGCCGCCCGTGCACCGGCGCACGACGGTGATGCCCTCCGCGCGCGCGACGCTTTCGTGGACCTCGTCGGGGATGGACTGGAACCGGCCGACGACGACGCACGGCGCGTTCCACTCCCAGATGCGCAGGGTGGGTCGGCGCGTGCCGGCCGCGACCTCGCGCGCCCATCGCTCGTCGACCGCCATCTGGTCGGCGGGGCTGCGCGGTTCGTCGTGGACGATGGCGAGCCACGGCCAGAGGGAAGCCCAGCGGGAGGCAAAGTCGGGGTCGGGCGTCGTGACCACCCCCACCCGCTGCGCGGGAGCCCCCGCCGGCGGGGGCGGAGTGAGGGAGGACGCGGTATCGGTGGCGGACGGGGCGATCGCGCGGACGGCGGCGATGGCGATGGCGTCGGCGTCGGTGCCGACGAGACGGGCGTGCGGATGGCGGGCGATCGCCTCGCGCACCGCGGCCGCGATCGTCGCAGAATCGATCGTCGCAGAATCGATTGTCGCAGAATCGGCGCCGGTCGCGGGAGACGCGGCGATGACCGCGGCGAGCGCACGTTCGACGCCGCGCAGGAGGGCGTCGGCGGTCCCGTCGGAATCGGCTTCGACGAAGAAATCGCCGTCGATGCGCACGCGCGGCGCGTCCGTGCCGTCCGGCTCCACGGTCACGGCGACGAGTTTGCCGCCCGGCGTCTTGCATTCCCCACGCATCGCGTTCTCCATATCCATGCCGCCACCATAGCAAAAGGCCCTCGGCGTGATGCCGGGGCCTTCGGAAACGTGCGACGGACGCGCGCCGCATGCCGCGCGTCACGGACGCGTCACATGCGGGCGAGGATGTCCTTGCCGACCTGGTCGGTGGTGCGGACGGTGGAGCCGAGCTCCTCGATGTCCGCCTCGACGGCCTTGTGGATCTTCTGCGCGGCCTCGTCGAAGCCGAGATGCTCGAGCAGCATGGCGGCGGAGAGGATCGCGGCGGTCGGGTTGGCCTTGTTCTGGCCGGCGATGTCCGGCGCGGAGCCGTGGATCGGCTCGAACATCGACGGGTATTCGTCGGAGGCGTTGATGCAGCCGGAGGCGGAGTAGCCCACGCCGCCCACGACGGCGCCGGCCTCGTCGGTGAGGATGTCGCCGAAGAGGTTGTCGGTGAGGATCACGTCGAACTTCGACGGATCGGACACGAGGAAGATCGTGGCCGCGTCGATGTGCGAGTAGTCGTGCGTGACCTCCGGGTACTCCTCGCCGACCTTGTCGACGATGCGCTGCCACATGTCGCCCGCGTTGACGAGCACGTTCTTCTTGTGGACGAGCGTGACGTGCTTGCGGCGCTTCATGGCGAGCTTGAACGCGTAGCGCACGACGCGCTCCACGCCGTACGCGGTGTTGATGGAGACCTCGGTGGCCACCTCGTTCGGGGTGTTGCGGCGGACCGCGCCGCCGGCGCCGCAGTACAGGCCCTCGGTGCCCTCGCGCACGACGACGAAGTCGATGTCGCCGGGGTTCGCGAGCGGCGAGGTGACGCCCTTGTACAGCTTGGACGGGCGCAGGTTCACGTACTGGTCGAGATCGAAGCGGAGCTTGAGCAGCAGGCCGCGCTCCAGGATGCCGGCCTTGATGCGCGGGTCGCCGACGGCGCCGAGCAGGATCGCGTCGGTCTTCTTGATGCGCTCCTCCTCGTCCTCGGGCAGGATGGAGCCGTCGCGCAGGTAGCGCTCGGCGCCCAGGTCGAAGGGCTCGTAGTCGAATTCGGCCACGCCTTCGGCCGCCTTCTCGAGCGCCTTCTGCGCCCACGGGGTCACTTCCTTGCCGATGCCGTCGCCGGGAATCACGGCGATCGTGTACTTCTTCGTTGCGGTGTTTTCGCTCATGGCACGAGACGTTACTCGCGGCCGCACGGCGCCCACGGCGGCCGTTCATCAAATGGACACGATTCCGGACATGGGCCGGATGCGGACGGCGGGCGCGGGGACGGTCCGTCAATCCCGGTCCGTAGATCCCGGTCCGCCGACCGGACGATGCGCATGGTGATGTTCGCCCTGCGTGTTCGCCGGTGATAGGCTGGAAGCAGCCTCCGAGCGGTTGGAACGTCATCGATGACGGTGACGTGGTAAGGAGGGTAATGAAAGGAATGCGTATGAACGACGCAAACGCCAATGGAGGCGGCTCCGGAGCCCCGGACCCCAAGTTCACGGACAACGGACAGATCCCCTTCGACCAGACGCCGGACACGGCGCAGGCCGGCACCCCGGCACCGGATTCGCCGGCACCGGCGTTCGGACAATCATATGAGCAGCAGCCCGCCCCGGCCACGCCCGCACCGTGGGAGGTCCCGCAGGCCGATGTGCCGACGCAGCAGTTCTCGGCACCGCAGCCGGATGCGCCGACGCAGCCGATCCAGGCGCCGCAGTACGGCCAGCCCGAAGCTCCGGCGGCGCCGGCGTTCGGCGCCCCGGATGCCGCGGCGTCCCAGCAGCAGTTCTCGGCGCCGCCGTACACGCCGGCGGTGCCGGGACAGCCCGGGCAGCCGGGACAGCCGCCGTTCGGACAGGGCCAGCAGCCGCCGTATGGACAGCCTGGCGCGCCGGGTGCGCCCGCCGCCCCCGCCTACCCGGGTGCACCCGCTCCGGGGCAGCCCGGTCAGCCGGGACAGCCGGGCCAGCCGCCCGCCTACCCGGGTGCCCCCGCGCCGAAGAAGAAGCGCTCCACCGGCGCGCTGATCGGCATCATCGTCGGTGCGATCGCCGTGGTCGCGGTGATTGCGCTCGTCGTCGTGTTCGCGGTGGTCAAGCCCGGCTCGCTCACCTCCGACGACTATCTGGACGGCCAGCACCAGACGGGCGTGATGCTCACGAAGTACGGCAACATCTCGACGAAGCTGTCGAAGGCCATGGCCACCACGTACGACAGCAAGTCCACCTTCGACAAGGAGGACGCCGCAAAGATCAAGGAGTACGTGAAGGCCTACGAGGATTCGAACAAGGAGTTCACCGACCTCAAGATCTACCAGAAGGACGACAAGGTGAAGGAGGCGTACGACAAGTACGAGAAGAAGGCGAAGAAGTTCGTCACGTTCTCCAACAACCTCGCCGACACGGCCGTCACGATGAGCGCCGTCACCAAGGCGTGCGACTCCACACCGACCGCGTCCTACACCGACAACGACTACTTCAGCGAGTACAACGACTACATCAAGGGCTGCACGACGGCGCTCGGCGACCTCAGCGGCTCCAAGATCAAGCCGATCGCCGAATACGCCACCACGATGAAGGACTACCTGACCAAGCTGGGCGACATCATGACGCAGTTGGAGGCGCTCGGCAACGGCGACGACATCTACAGCGACGACGGCAAGTACCAGCAGTACCGCGACCTGACGGAGCAGCTGTACGATCTGGACAGCCCGTACAACGCCTCGTCCGACCTGAACGACGGACTGGACGACATCGAGAAGGAGGCCAACCCGTCCGACGAGCTGAACGACTTGAACGACGTCATCCAGGACGGCTTCAACGAGAAGCTGAAGTAACGGCTTCCGGCGGCCTGTCGCGCGCGGCTTCCGTTCGCGCGTGACGCCCGGCCGCCCACGCCGCATATGAATGACCCCCTCCGCAATCCGCGGAGGGGGTCATTCATATGCGGCCATATGCGCCGGCCGACCCGCTCAATCGAGCAGGCCGACCGGCCGATCATCAGACGATGGCGGTCGGATCGTCGTCCGAACCCGCGGCGTCGGTGCCGGCGGCATCGCCGTCGTCACCGGGGAGCTTCAGGTCGGAGCCGTCCGCGTCGCCGCCGAAGTCGGCGGTGCCGCCCTGGTCGTCCAGGAAGTCGTCCGGGTTGAAGTCCTCGCCGAGCTTCAGGTCGCCGAAATCGATGTTGGAGAAGTCCACATCGTTGATGTCGCCGTCGGTGAAGTCGAGGCCCTCGCCGTCGTCGCCACCGCCCAGACCGAAGTTCGGGTAGATGGTGTCGCGGATCGCCTTGTCCGGCTCGACCACCGCGTTGCGGTAGCGGGCCAGGCCGGTGCCGGCCGGGATGAGCTTACCGATGATGACGTTCTCCTTGAGACCCTTCAGGTCGTCGACCTTCTGGTTCAGGGCGGCGTCGGTGAGCACGCGGGTCGTCTCCTGGAAGGAGGCGGCGGACAGCCACGAATCGGTGGCCAGCGAGGCCTTCGTGATGCCCATGAGCTCCGGACGGCCGGAGGCCGGCTTCTTGCCCGCCTGCACGGCGGCCTTGTTGACCTCGCGGAAGCGCTGCTGGTCGACCAGCTCGCCGGGCAGCAAGTCGGTCTCGCCGGAGTCGATCACGGTGATGCGACGGCTCATCTGGTGGACGATGACCTCGATGTGCTTGTCGTGGATGTCCACGCCCTGGGAGCGGTACACGTTGTGCACCTCCTCCACGATGTTCATCTGGGCGGCGCGCTTGTTGAGAATGCGCAGGATCTTCTTCGGATCGACGGAACCCTCGATGAGCTGCGTGCCGGTGGCGACGTGCTCGCCGTCCTTCACCAGCAGCGGGACGCGGCGCGACACGTTGTACGTGATCGGCTTGATCTCGCCGTCCTCGACCGGGGCGCCGGAGTCGGCGTCCGGGGTGAGGATGACCTGGCGGCCGCGGTCGCCGTCCACCACCTTGATGGTGCCGGCGAACTCGGCGATCGGGGACTCGCCCTTCGGCGTACGGGCTTCGAAAAGCTCGGTGACACGCGGAAGACCCTGGGTGATATCGGAGGCCGAGGCGACGCCGCCGGAGTGGAAGGAACGCAGCGTCAGCTGGGTACCCGGCTCGCCGATGGACTGGG
This sequence comes from Bifidobacterium sp. LH_419, assembly GCF_056356955.1. Lineage (NCBI taxonomy): Bacteria > Bacillati > Actinomycetota > Actinomycetes > Bifidobacteriales > Bifidobacteriaceae > Bifidobacterium > Bifidobacterium sp. LH_419. The sequence continues at coordinate 76,481 of NZ_JBKEVG010000013.1, read as the reverse complement.
CCGCGACGATGCCGACGGTCTCGCCGACGTCGACCAGCTTGTTGGTGGCCATCGACCAGCCGTAGCACTTCGCGCACACGCCGCGCTTGGAGGCGCAGGAGAGCACGGAACGGCACTTGACGAACTCGACGCCGTGGGCGACGAGATCGTTGAGCACGTCCATCGACAGGGCGTCGTCGCGCTTGTACAGCACGGTCTTGCCGTCGGCCGGGTCGATGACGTCGGCCGCGAGCAGACGGGAGTACGGGCCGCCGTCCGCGTTCTTGACGAGCACGAGGTTGCCGTCGGCGTCGCGGTCGGCCACGCGGATGTCGATACCCTGCTTGGTGCCGCAGTCCTCCTCGCGGACGATCACGTCCTGGGAGACGTCGACCAGACGACGGGTCAGGTAGCCCGACTCGGCGGTACGCAGTGCGGTATCGGCCAGACCCTTGCGGGCGCCGTGCTGGGAGATGAAGTACTCCAGCACGGACAGGCCGTCGCGGTAGTTGGACTTCACCGGACGGGGGATGATCTCGCCCTTCGGGTTGGCCACGAGGCCACGCATGCCGGCGATCTGGTTGATCTGCATCATGTTGCCTCGCGCGCCCGACTGAACGATGATGGCGAGGTTGTTGAGCGGATCGAAGTCGTGCTCGACGGCCTTCGACACCTCGGCGGTGCACTTCGTCCACAGGTCGATGAGCTCCTGGCGGCGCTCCTCCTCGGTCAGAAGACCCATCTCGAAGTTGTCGTTGACCTGGGCGGCCTCGTCCTCGTACTTGGCGACGAGGGTGTTGCGCTCGCCCGGCTCGATGACGTCGGAGAACGCGAAGGACACGCCGGACCACGGCGCGCGGGTGAAGCCGAGATCCTTCAGGGCGTCCAGCGAGGCGGCCACCTGGGCGGTGGAGTAGCGGGTCGCGATGTCGTCGACGATCTTCGCCAGACGCTTCTTGCCGACCTGCTCGTTGACGAACGGGTAGTCGACCGGCAGGGTCTGGTTGAACAGGACGCGGCCGTAGGAGGTGGCGAACAGGGCGGTGCCGTCCTGGAAACGCTCCTCCTTGACGACGGTCTCGCCGTTCTGGGCGTCCGGATCGGCGACCTTGAGCTCGCCCGGCTCCCAGTTGGCCGGCAGGACGAAGTCCTTCGGCACGCGGATGAGCACCTTGGCCTGCATGTCGATCTCGTGCAGGTCGAGCGCCATCTCGGCCTCGGCCAGCGAGGAGAACACGCGACCCTGGCCCTTGACGCCCTCCACCACGGTGGACAGGTAGTACAGGCCGAGGATCATGTCCTGGGACGGCATGGTCACGGTGTGGCCGTCGGCCGGCTTCAGGATGTTGTCGGAGGCCATCATCAGCGAGCGGGCCTCGGCCTGGGCCTCGGCGGACAGCGGAAGATGAACGGCCATCTGGTCGCCGTCGAAGTCGGCGTTGAACGCGGCGCAGGCGAGCGGCGGCAGGTGGATGGCCTTGCCCTCGACCAGGATCGGCTCGAACGCCTGGATGCCCAGACGGTGCAGCGTAGGCGCACGGTTGAGGAGCACCGGATGCTCGGAGATGACCTCCTCGAGCACGCCGTACACCTCGGTGTCGCCGCGGTCGACCATGCGCTTCGCGCTCTTCATGTTCTGCGCGTAGTTCATGTCGACGAGACGCTTGATGACGAACGGCTTGAACAGCTCGAGCGCCATCGGCTTCGGCAGGCCGCACTGGTGCATGCGCAGCGACGGGCCGACGACGATCACGGAACGGCCGGAGTAGTCGACGCGCTTGCCGAGCAGGTTCTGGCGGAAGCGGCCCTGCTTGCCCTTGAGCATGTCGGACAGGGACTTGAGCGGGCGGTTCGAGGCGCCGGTGACCGGACGGCCGCGGCGGCCGTTGTCGAACAGGGAGTCGACGGCCTCCTGGAGCATGCGCTTCTCGTTGTTGAGCATGATCTCCGGGGCGCCGAGCTCGATGAGGCGCTTCAGACGGTTGTTGCGGTTGATGACGCGACGGTACAGGTCGTTGAGGTCGGAGGTCGCGAAGCGGCCGCCGTCCAGCTGGACCATCGGACGCAGGTCCGGCGGGATGACCGGAATCACGTCGAGCACCATGGCCTCCGGCTTGTTGCCGGTGGACAGGAACGCGTTGACGACCTTGAGGCGCTTCAGGGCCTTAGTCTTGCGCTGCTCGGACGCGTCCTTGATCTCCTCGCGCAGCTCGGCGGCGATGGCCTCGAGGTCGAGGGACTGCAGGCGCTTCTTGACCGCCTCGGCGCCCATGGAGCCCTCGAAGTAGTCCTCGTAGCGGTCCTGCATCTCGCGCCACAGGTCCACGTCGTCGATGATGTCGCCGGCCTTGAGCTTCTTGAACTTGTCGAACACGGCGTTCAGACGCGCGATCTGGTCGTCGTAGCGCTGGCGGATGGCCGCCATGTCGCGCTCGGCGCCGTTGCGCAGCTTGGCCTTCGCGGCGCCCTTGGCCTCGCCGGCCTCCTCGAGCTCGTGCAGATCGGCCTCGACCTTCTTGGCGCGGTCCTCGATCTCGACGTTGCGGCGCTTCTCGAAGTTCGCGATCTCGTGGTCGAACTCGTCCTGCAGGTCCGGCAGGTCCTGGTGACGCTGCTCCTCGTTCACGGCGGTGACCATGTAGGAGGCGAAGTAGATGACCTTCTCCAGGTCCTTCGGGGTCACGTTGAGCATGTAGCCCAGACGGGACGGAACGCCCTTGAAGAACCAGATGTGGGTGACCGGGGCGGCCAGCTCGATGTGGCCCATGCGCTCGCGGCGGACGCGGGAGCGGGTGACCTCCACGCCGCATCGCTCGCACACGATGCCCTTGAAGCGCACGCGCTTGTACTTGCCACAGGCGCACTCCCAGTCGCGGGTCGGTCCGAAGATCTGCTCGCCGAACAGACCGTCCTTCTCCGGCTTCAGGGTGCGGTAGTTGATGGTTTCGGGCTTCTTGACCTCGCCGTGGCTCCAGCCGCGGATATCGTCCGCGGTGGCCAGGCCGATGCGAAGCTTGTCGAATGCGTTGACGTCCAGCACTGTTGTTTTCGTCCTTACTTACGCTTGCTTACGGTTCTCGATGGGTCTCACTGGTACTCGGGCTGAGCGGCGGCCTGGTCTTCCTTCGCGGCCGCGTCGGGGCGGGCGCCGATGTTGAAGCCGAGGTCGTCGGAGGAGCCGGCCGGATCGTCGTCCTCGTCCTTCATGTCGATGGCCTGGCCTTCGGCGTTGAGCACCTCGACGTTCAGGGACAGGGACTGCATTTCCTTGAGGAGCACCTTGAAGGACTCGGGGATGCCCGCCGGCGGCAGGTTCTCGCCCTTGACGATCGCGCCGTAGACGCGCACGCGGCCGTCCACGTCGTCGGACTTGGTGGTCATCATCTCGTGCAGCGTGTACGCGGCGCCGTAGGCCTCGAGGGCCCACACCTCCATCTCGCCGAAGCGCTGGCCGCCGAACTGCGCCTTGCCGCCCAGCGGCTGCTGGGTGATCATCGAGTACGGGCCGGTGGAGCGGGCGTGGATCTTGTCGTCGACCAGGTGGTGGAGCTTCAGCATGTACATGTAGCCCACGGAGATCGGACGCGCGAACGGCTCGCCGGTGCGGCCGTCGAACAGCGTGGCCTTGCCGTCCGGGCCGACCAGACGGTCGCCGTCGCGGTTCGGCAGCGTGGTGGACAGCAGGCCCTTGAGCACGTCCGGCTTGACGCCGTCGAACACCGGGGTCGCGACCGGGGTGCCCGGCTCGGCCTTCTCGGCGCCGGAGGGGACGAGCTTCTTCCACTCGGCCTCGAGGTCCGGGTCGAGGGAGATGTCCCAGCCGGAATGCGCGATCCAGCCGAGGTGCAGCTCGAGCACCTGGCCGAGGTTCATTCGGGACGGCACGCCGAGCGGGTTCAGCATGATGTCGACCGGGGTGCCGTCGGCGAGGAACGGCATGTCCTCCTCGGGCAGGATGCGGGAGATGCAGCCCTTGTTGCCGTGGCGGCCGGAGAGCTTGTCGCCCACCGTGATCTTGCGGTGCTGGGCGATGTAGACGCGGATCATCTGGTTCACGCCGTTGGGCAGCTCGTCGCCGTCCTCCTCGGCGTCCTCGCGGGTGATCTCCTTGACGCCGATGACCGTGCCGGTCTCGCCGTGGGGCACGCGCAGCGAGGTGTCGCGCACCTCGCGGGACTTCTCGCCGAAGATGGCGCGCAGCAGGCGCTCCTCCGGGGTCAGCTCGGTCTCGCCCTTCGGCGTGACCTTGCCGACGAGGATGTCGCCGGCCTCGACCTCGGCGCCGATGCGGATGATGCCGCGCTCGTCGAGGTTCGCGACCGCGTCCTCGCCGACGTTCGGCAGGTCGCGGGTGATCTCCTCGGCGCCCAGCTTGGTCTCGCGGGCGTCGATCTCGTACTCCTCGATGTGGATGGAGGAGAGCGTGTCGTCCTGGACGAGACGCTGGGAGATGATCACGGCGTCCTCGTAGTTGTAGCCGTTCCACGGCATGAACGCGATGAGCAGGTTCTTGCCGAGGGCCAGCTCGCCCTTCTCGATCGCCGGGCCGTCGGCCATCACGGTGCCGGCCTCGACGCGCTCGCCGTCGTGGACGATCGGACGCTGGTTGTAGCAGGTGGTCTGGTTGGAACGCTGGAACTTGGCCAGCTTGTAGGAGCTGGTCGTGCCGTCGTCGTTCATCACGCGGATCATGTCGGCGGAGACGTAGGTGACCACGCCGTCCTTCTCCGACTTGATGACGTCGCCGGAGTCGTTGGCGGCGCGCCACTCGGAGCCGGTGCCGACGAGCGGGCGCTCGGACTCGATCAGCGGGACGGCCTGGCGCTGCATGTTGGTGCCCATGAGCGCTCGGTGGCCCTCGTCGTGCTCGAGGAACGGGATCAGCGAGGCGCCGAGGGAGACCATCTGACGCGGGGAGACGTCCATGTAGTCGACCTGGCTGACGGGCACATCGACCGCCTCCTCCTCGCCGACTCGGGCGAGGGCGGACTTCTGGACGAAGTTGCCGTTCTTGTCGAGCTCCTGGTTGGCCTGGGCGATCACGTGGTCGAGATCGCGGTCGGCGGTCATGTACTCGACCTCGTCGGTGACGTGGCCGTCGACGACCTTGCGGTACGGGGTCTCGATGAAGCCGAACGGGTTGACGCGGCCGAAGGTCGCCAGCGAGCCGATGAGGCCGATGTTCGGGCCTTCAGGGGACTCGATCGGGCACATGCGGCCGAAGTGGGACGGGTGCACGTCGCGCACCTCCATGGAGGCGCGGTCGCGGGACAGGCCGCCGGGGCCCAGCGCGGAGAGACGACGCTTGTTCGTCACGCCGGACAGCGGGTTGTTCTGGTCCATGAACTGCGACAGCTGCGAGGTGCCGAAGAACTCCTTGATGGTGGCGTTCACCGGGCGGATGTTGATCAGGGACTGCGGGGTGATCGCCTCGGCGTCCTGCGTGGTCATACGCTCGCGCACGACGCGCTCCATGCGGGACAGGCCGGTGCGCAGCTGGTTCTGGATCAGCTCGCCGACCTGGCGGATACGACGGTTGCCGAAGTGGTCGATGTCGTCGACGTCGACGCGCAGGTCGACGTCCTCGCCGTTGCGCTTGCCCGGGAAGGTGTCCTTGCCGTCGTGCAGCGTGCACAGGTACTTGATCGTCGCGATGATGTCCTCGCGGTGCAGGGAACGGTCGTTGACCTCGTTCTCCAGGCCCAGCTTGCGGTCGATCTTGTAGCGGCCGACGCGGGCCAGATCGTAGCGCTTCGTGTTGAAGTAGAAGGAGTCGAGCAGGTTCTTGCCCGCGTCCGGGGTCGGGGTGTCGGCCGGGCGGATCTTGCGGTACAGGTCGACGAGGGCCTCGTCCTGGGTCTGGAGGGTCTCCTTCTCCAGGGCGTCGAGCACCAGCGGGTAGTCCTTGAACGCCTCGCGGATCTCCTGCTTGGTCATGCCGATGGCCATGAGGAACACGATTGCGGACTGCTTGCGCTTGCGGTCCACGCGCACCTGCGGCTGGTCCTTCTTGTCGATCTCGAACTCGAGCCACGCGCCGCGCGACGGGATGATCTTCGCGCCGAAGACCTCCTTGTCGGAGGTGCGGTCCTGCTGGCGGTCGAAGTAGACGCCCGGGGAGCGCACGAGCTGGGAGACGATGACGCGCTCGGTGCCGCCGATGATGAACGTGCCGTGCGCGGTCTGCAGCGGGAAGTCGCCCATGAACACGGTCTGGGACTTGATCTCGCCGGTTTCGCCGTTCTCGAACTCGGCGTTCACGTACAGCGGGGCGGAGTAGGTGTAGTCCTTCTCCTTGCACTCCTGGACCGTATGGCGCGGCTCCTCGAAGTACGGGTCGGAGAAGGTGAGGGACATGGTCTGCGCGAAGTTCTCAATCGGGGAGATCTCGTTGAAGACCTCGTCGAGGCCGGAGACGTGCGGCGTGGTGACCGTGCCGTTCTCCTCGTCCTTCGCGACGCGCGCCTTCCAGCGTTCGTTGCCGATCAGCCAGTCGAAGCTGTCGGTCTGGACGCCCAGGAGGTAGGGCACGTCGATGGGTTCCTTGATGGAACCGAAGTTCACGCGATCCGACGCCTTGTGCAGGTCGATGTCGTGCTGGTCGGCGCGTGCGGTGATGGTGGTGGTGTTCGTCGTAGCTTCAGTAGCCAATGGACGTTCCTTATCGCTCGCTATGTGTTCGTTTTCCCCGTCGAAGCGCGCATGGCCACCATATGCCTATGCGAGCTTCGTTGTGTGGAGGCATGCCCGCAATATGACACACCGTATGCAAATTACAAAGAATAGCGGTATGTAAGGACTTTCATCGCACCGTCATCGCACTTCGATGTTGACCTTCTCGCTGACGACCTTGGGGGCGTCCTTGAGGCTCAATTGGGCGGTGTACGCGCCGCGGTCCACCTTCGGCAGGTCGTCCTGGCTCTCCGCGCATTCCGAGCCCGTGCGGTTCGCGCCCCACGTGAGCGTCTGCACGTCCTTGTCGCCCTTCGCCATGAGCAGCATCCTCGCGTCCGCCGGGCACGAATCGGACCTCCACACGGTCTGTCCGTTCGACGAGATCGTGAGCACGCGCCCCGAATCGGAGGCGTCGACGAGGCAGGAGTCCGCGCCCTCATGCTCGATCGTCGCGACGAAGTCGATCGAACCGCCGACCGCCACGGTCGCGGCCTTCGCGGTGAGCGTCAGACGCGTGTCCTTCGTGGAGCAGTTCCGCACGCCGGTGCTGCGGTGCGGCGTGGGAGCCCCGTCGCGTTCCAGCGCGACGCGGCTCACGCTGCCGTACGTCGCACCCCACACCGCGCCGACGCCGCGCGACAGGCTGTACCCGCAGAACACGATGAGCGCGAGCGCGAGCAGCAGCACGATGCCGACGACGATGCGACGACGACGATAGATCGCACGCTGCCGCTTGTTCAGCTTGCGTTTGCGCTGCTTGCCCATACCCGTTCCACCTTGTGCCATAGTGCCTTTCAGTCTATCGCGTCCATTGCGTCCATCGCGTCTATCGTGGCAGCCGGATCGCGCCGCCGGGGAGGATCTCGATGAGACCGTCCTCGTCGAGGCCCGCCACGCAGGTGTCGAGCTGCGCGCGGTCCTTCCACAACGTCTCGACCGTCGCACGCTCCAACATGGACTCGGCCGGCAGCCTGCGCAACGCGTCGAGGACGATGCCGCGCACCTGGCGGTCCGTGCCCCGGAACCGCTGCCGGGGCCGCGTGCGCCGCTCCCCCAGCCCGGGCCGGCCCGCGGCGAGGAACGCGCAGTCGTCGCGCACCGGGCAATGGTCGCACAGCGGGTTCTTCGCCGTGCACACGAGCGCGCCCAGCTCCATCACCGACTGGTTCCACGTGACGGAGGGGATGCGCGGGACGTCGCGTGAAACGTCATGTGAAACATCACCGGAATCCCGTGGAACATCGCGTGGAACATCACCGTCATCATCATCGGTTCCGGCACGATCGCCTCCGTCATCGCGCGGAAGGACGGCGGCGACGAGCGCGCGTTCCGCCGCACTCGCCGCGCCGCCACGCGACTCCTCCCCCGCGAACACGCGCGCGAGGACGCGACGGATGTTCGTATCGACGACGGCGATCCGCTCGCCGTACGCGAAACTCATCACCGCGCTCGCCGTGTAGTCGCCGACGCCGGGCAACGCGACCAACGCGTCGTACGTGCGCGGCAGGTCGTCGCCGCACTCACCGGCGACGACGCGCGCGCACTCCTGCAGGCGCAGGGCGCGGCGGGGGTAGCCGAGACGGCCCCACGCGGTGATCACGTCGGATTTCGGCGCGGCGGCGAGCGCGGCCGCATCCGGCCACTTCGCCATCCACGCGGTCCAGTACGGCACGACGCGGCTCATCTGCGTCTGCTGGCTCATCACCTCCGACACGAGGATCCCCCACGGCGTCGTGCGGCCGAAGCGCCACGGCAGGTCGCGGGCGTTCGCCTCCCACCATGCGGCGAGACGCAGGCGGACGCGCGCGGCACGGGCGGACGCGGACATGCCGGCTGGCGAGTCCACGGCAACAGTATCGGTCATGCCGAGGTCACCGGCCGCCGGCGAAGTTCAGCTGGCGCCAGGCCTCGTAGATCGCAATCGACGCGCAGTTCGTGAGGTTGAGGCTGCGCAGCGACGGGCGCATCGGCAGCCTGACCTGCTCGGCGACGTGCGGCCCGGCCATGATGTCCATCGGATCGGGGATGTTGCCCGGCTCCGGCCCGAACAGCAGGATGTCGGTCGGCTTGTATTCGATCTCCGTGTACAGCTTCGTGGCGTGCGCGGTGAACGCGATGATGCGCGAGTTCGGCATCGACTCGACGAGGTTCTCGAAGTTCGGATGCAGCACCACATGCGCCATGTCGTGGTAGTCGAGGCCGGCGCGGCGCAGCTTCGTGTCGCGCAGGTTGAAGCCGAGCGGCTCCACGAGGTGCAGGATCGTGCCGGTCACCGCGCACAGGCGGATCGCGGAACCGGTGTTGCCGGGGATGCGCGGGCTGTAGTAGCACAGGTGCGGGGTGACGGTCTCCGCCTCGGCCGCCTTCTCCGCGGTGAGCATCGCGTCGACCACGCTGATCGGGTTGCCGTGCGCGTCGGTCACGAGCTCGTCCGGCCCGTAGTTCGACTTGCGGTAGCCGTATTCGAACATCTTCTCGACTTTGTCTTCCGGGTTTTCCGAAGCGGCCGGTGCAATTCCCTCCGGGTTTCCGTTTTCACTCATATCGCCACCGTCATCCCTTGTTCATCGTGATTGCGGATCGTACGCGCCGCTCCTAGCGGATCGCGACCGACAATCGAGCATAGGGCATGCTCTGCCCGACACGGATGCCGGGCGGGCGGAAGGCCGGGCATGGCCCCGGCGGAGCCATGCCGGATACGGATGACTGCACATGACGAAGGAACCGGACGCTACGGGAAACGCGTGCGTCAGACGTTGCGGAGATGCTTGCATATCGGCACCTAATCAGCATCGAAACGGCACCTAATCAGCATCAAACTGCGTTACGAGGGGTGCTTTGCGACGTCCACCGACAGACATCTCGCTTACGAGGGGTACCCGATCATGCGAAGGGACTACCAAAATGGCACGATCCCGGGGAATTGTACTGTCGATACCCGTCCTCACGCCGCAGCGGGTACCCCTCGTAAGAGAAATGGCGATCCGCGCCATGACGGAAGCACCCCTTCCAATGCAGATAGCTTTCACACCGGACGCCCCACCCCCGAGGAATCCGCCCAGAGAATCCGCCTTGCCGGGACAGGCCCCGGCGCAAGAAAACCCGGATGAAGCGGTTGTTTTCCGGGATTCCTTGCGCCGGAAGGGGAGACGGAGGACTGGCGGTACGTTCGCGGGGATGACTTCGGTTCCCGAACGAATCGGTCTCCCCGTGTACGGATCAGTTCTTGAACGAGTGGATCGGGGCGGGGATGCGGCCGCCGCGGGTGACGAACGCCTCGCACGAGGTCTGGTTGACCGGGATGATCGGCGCGTAGCCCATGAGTCCGCCGAAGTTCGCCATCTCGCCGACGCCCTTGCCCTCGACCGGGATGACGCGCACGGCGGTGGTCTTCTGGTTGACCATGCCGATGGCCGCCTCGTCGGCGATGATACCCGAGATCGTCGCGGCAGACGTGTCGCCCGGAATCGCAATCATGTCGAGACCGACCGAGCACACGCAGGTCATCGCCTCGAGCTTCTCGATCGTGAGGCAGCCATTGCCGGCCGCGTCAATCATGTTCTTGTCCTCGGAGACCGGGATGAACGCGCCGGACAGGCCACCCACGTAGGAGGACGCCATGATGCCGCCCTTCTTCACCTGGTCGTTGAGCATCGCGAGCGCGGCGGTCGTGCCGGGCGCGCCCACCTGTTCGAGACCGATCTTCTCGAGCACTTCGCCGACGGAATCGCCCACGGCCGGGGTCGGCGCGAGCGACAGGTCGATGATGCCGAACGGCACGCCCAGCCGTCGCGACGCCTCCTGCGCGACCAGCTGGCCGACGCGCGTGATCTTGAACGCGGTGCGCTTGATCGTCTCGCACAGGAACTCGAAGTCCTTGCCCTTCGCGGCGTCCAGCGCGCGCGAGACGACGCCGGGGCCGGAGACGCCCACGTTGATGACCGCGTCGCCCTCGGTCACGCCGTGGAAGCCGCCCGCCATGAACGGATTGTCGTCGGGCACGTTGCAGAACGCGACGAACTTCACGCAGCCGTAGGAGTCGATGTCGGCGGTGGCGTGCGCGATGTCCTTGACGATGTGGCCGAGCAGCTCGACCGCGTTCATGTCGATGCCGGTCTTCGTGGAGCCGACGTTGACGGACGAGCAGACCACCTCGGTTTCGGAGAGCGCCTGCGGCAGGGAGCGGATGAGCAGCTCCTCGGCCGGGGTCATCGCCTTCGAGACGAGCGCCGAGTAACCGCCGATCAGGTTGACGCCGACCTCCTTGGCCGCGCGGTCGAGCGCGTGGGCGATCTTGACGAAGTCCCCGGAGGTCTTGCAGCAGCTCGCGCCGACCAGCGAGATCGGGGTGACGGTGATGCGCTTGTTGACGATCGGAATGCCGTAGTCGCGTTCGATGTCCTCGCCGGTGGAGACGAGGTCCTTCGCGTACGTGGTGATCTTGCGGTAGATGTTGTCGCAGGTCTCGTCGACGTCGTCGCTCGCGCAGTCGAGCAGCGAGATGCCCATCGTGATGGTGCGCACGTCGAGCTTCTCCTGCTCGATCATCTGATTGGTCTCGTGGACCTCCATGATATTCAGCATGGTTCTTCCTTTCGGCTCGGTCCGGCGAGGCTAGATGCGGTGCATCTTGGTGAAGATCTCCTCGCGCTGGCAGCGGATGCGCACGCCGATGTCGTCGCCGAGGTCCTCGAGGTTGCCGACCATGGCGCTGAACTCCTTATCGGAGTTCGCGTAGTCGACGATCATCATCATGTTGAAGTAGCCGTCGATGATGGTCTGGGAGATGTCGAGCACGTTGACGTTGTGCTGCGAGAGGTAGGTGCACACGCGTGCGATGATGCCGACCGTATCCTGGCCGACGACGGTGATGATTGCCTTGTTCATGGCGCTCCCTGAATGGTTTGGTGTGATGTCCGGTGATGCCGGTCCGGTTTGGGGATTGGCTCGGAGAATACGAAAAACGGGTGTTCACCAGTATAGGTGAACACCCGTTGGTGCGTCATGGAACGTCCACGACGGAATCGCCTCCCTCTGACGAGGGAGGTGCCGGCCGTCGGGCCGGCGGAGGGAGAGACCCCGGCACGAAGTCCACGGTTTCTCTCCCTCAGTCCGCTTCGCGGCCAGCTCCCTCGTCAGAGGGAGCCATAACAAGGACGCTACGCGGCGAGCTTCTTCTCGCCGGTTTCGACGGCCTCGTCGACCTCGACCGGGGTCATCTCCGGTTCGCGGCGGGCGCGCTCCTTCAGCGCGAACGAGAAGACGAGCACGAGCACGATGAGCGCGAGCCCGAACAGGTAGCCGTAGCGGGAGCCGTCCACGAAGCCCTGCGCCGGATCGGTGCCGCCGCCGGCCGTGTAGGTCGCCTGGCCGAGGCCGAGCAGGCAGGTGGCGACGGCGGTGGAGATGGCGCCGCACACCTGCTGCATCGTGTTGAGGATCGTGCTGCCGTCGGCGGCCATGCGGCCCGGCAGCGCCTTCAGCGCGGCGGACTGCGTGGACTGCTGGATGAACGGGATGCCGACCATCACGATGATATGCGCGGCGAGGAACAGGGCGACGGGCGAACCGGCGCCAATCGCGAAGAACAGCGCGCCGCCGACCGCGGTCATCGCCACGCCGATCCAGACGAGACGACGCGCGCCGTGGCGGTCGAACAGTCGGCCGGCGCCGAGCGTGCACAGCGCGTTGACGATGCCGCCGGGCAGCATGAGCAGGCCGGCGACGGTGGAGCTCAGGCCGAGGCCGCGCTGCAGCTCCTGCGGCACGAGGTACATGAACGCGAGCGTGCAGGCGAACGAGCAGGAGACCATGATGGCCGGCGTGCGGAACGCCGCGATGCCGAGCGCGCGCAGGTCGAGCAGCGGCGTGGCGATGGTGAGCTGGCGGTGCGCGTAGAAGGCGAGGACGACGACGCCGACGACGAGCAGTCCGATGACGGCCGGCGAGAAGCCCATGTCGCTCACGAGGCTCACGCCGGCGACGAGGCAGCCGAAGCCGAGCGCGGACGCGAGGATGGAGAGCACGTCGACGGCCGGACGGGTGCGTTCGATCGGCGTGACGAAGAACAGCGCGGTGCAGGCAATCGCGATGGCGGCGATCACGGCGAACAGGGCGAAGATTGCACGCCAGGAGATAGCGCCGATGAGCGCGCCGGCGACGGTCGGGCCGACGACCGGCGCGAACATGACGACGAGGCCGGCCACGCCGTTGGCGGCGCCGATCTTCGACGGCGGGAACACGCGCATGATCGCGGCGTACAGGGTGGGCAGCACGATGCCGGTGCTCACGCCCTGCACGATGCGGCCGGCGAGCAGCACCGGGAACGTGGTCGCCACGGTGCACACGAGCGCGCCGACGAGGAAGCAGGCGAGCGCGAACAGCACGAGCGTCTTCGCCTTGACCCACTTGAGCAGGAAGCCGACGCACGGCAGCACGATGCCGATGGCGAGCATGTAGCCGACGACCATCCACTGCGCGGTGCCGGAGGAGACGGAGAACTCGTCCATCAGATCGGGGATGGCGATGTTCATCGATGTCTCGGACAGCATGCCGAGGAACGCGCCGAAGTACAGGCCGAGCATCACGCGGTGCGGATGCGCGAAGCGCGGGGCGGGGGCGCCGCCGGGCACGGGGGTCGCGACCTCGTAGGAGACGTGGTCGAGATGCGGCTTGGCGGTCGCGGAACCAGCCACGGAACCAGCCACGGAGCCGGCGGCCTGGCCACCGGAAACGGAATCATTGCGGACGGTTGTCTGATCGGACAACGGAAAACCTCTTCTTGTCTGTATCCACACGTCGCCGCCGGGCGATTCCCACACATGGGCGGCATGCCGCAGACATGACCGCGTACGCCGCGCGTTTCGCGGGAAACGCACGGCGGCGGCATCATCGGCGGGGAATCGAGAACCCCTAACGTCCGGGTCCCGACGGCAACGAAAAACCGCATGCCCCAAGGCGGAGAATGCGCCGGAGGCATGCGGTTATCAAGTCGAGATGTGACCGTAGTACGTTTTCCGTTTTTTCGTAAGCGAGCCGGGCGTGTCGCGGAAAATCCCGCGTGCGGGAACCTCCCCCAGTCCGCCGACGTTTCGCCTCCCTCTGACGAGGGAGGTGTCATCGCGAAGCGATGACGGAGGGAGAGACCGGAGCGGCCGCAGGCCGCGGAAGATACGGTATCGGCCGAAGGCCGATTCGTTTTTTCCCGCGCCCTGCGGCCGCTGTCTCTCCCCCAGTCAGCCTTCGGCTGACACCCCCTCGTCAGAGGGGGCCGAAGAACGTCGCGCTCACCGCCTGCGCCCGGCGTCACGCACCGTGTTCTCCGCGGTCTTCGCGGCGGCGGGGGTGATGCCGCGTTCGCGCGCGGCCTGCTTCATCTTCGGGTTCTCCGGTCCCTCGTTGGGCGGCAGCTGGCATAGCCACTCCCCCACGAGTCCGACGATCATGTCCGCGAGGCAGATCACGCCGGTCACCGCGCACTCGGTCACCGCCTGCGCGTAGAACTCGGCCTCCATGTGCCCGATGGACGGGATGATCTGGCCGAAATACCACCCGGCGAGCGCCGCCCCCGCCAACGCCAGCGCCTTGGCGAGCACGAGCGTGTGGAACGCGATCGTCGGGTTGATGAACGTGTGCGGCCGTTTGCGCGGATCGGTGGTCGCGTACTTGTGCACGTTGATGGCGAGCACGAGCACGAGCACGCCGATGGCGACGAGCAGCGCCGCGACGAACCAGGGCGCGCCGATCAGCGTAAGCCCGTACCGTTCGCCCAATACGGCGACGCCCGCGCCGGCGGCCAGTCCCAGCGCCAATCCGAGCGCCGGCTGCCACCATGGTGTCCTATGCGCCTTCATCTCGTGTCCTTCCGTTCGTCCGTCACCGGGGAGTTCCCGCGTATCCACGCGCCCCGGCGTTTCCCGTCATTTCGCGCCGATGATCCAGTTGTCGCTCAGCTGACCGACCATGCCCGCGTCGGGCGCCATCGCGAGCAGGAACGAGACCGGGTCGCCACCGAGCGTGGCGTTCGGGTCCATGTCCATCCACGGCGCGAGCACGGAGGCGTGGGTTTTGGCTGACGGCCATGGCACGCGGCAGTCCGGCTCGTCCGCGGTCACGTGCTCCATGTCGACGAGGTCGAGGTCGATCGCGCCGTCGTGCGTGCCTTCGATGGTGCCGAGCGCGGCGATCAGCGCGCGTGCGCCGAGCTTCGTCTCGATCTGGATGACGGCGCTCATCGCGTCCGGTCCGTCGAAGCTGCTCACGTGGTAGAGCGGCGAGATGCCGTCGACCTGGCTGCCGGGCAGTCCGTCGATGGCGACGATCGCCTCGCGGAACAGGTGTTCCGCGTCGGTGGAGGTCGAGTCCATCGAGATGACGGCCTTGAGCGGCACCGTCGCGCCGTCCGAGGAGCCGGTTCCGGCGTCATCGGCACCCGTGCCCGCGTCGGATGCGCCGGCATCACCGGAATCACCGTCCCGCGTCCCGCTCATCCAGTCGCTGGTGACGCGCTCGACCGGCGGCTCGTCGCCGTCCGCCTCGGCGAGCAGCCCTTCGGCGAGTTCGTTCACCGGGCCGCCGTGCAGGCCGGGAAGGTCGGCGTGCGGGTCGAGCACCGCCCACGGCACGAGCACGAACGCCCGCTGCCATGCGCGCGGATGCGGCAGCGTCAGGTCGGGCGCGTCGGATTCGACGCCGTCGTAGTCGATGATGTCAAGGTCGAGCGTGCGGCTCGCCCAGTGGGTTTCGCGCGTGCGCCCGTGGTCGCGTTCGATGCGCTGGAGCGCGTCGAGCAGCGTGCGCGCGTCGAGCGTGGTCGTCGCCTCGACCACGGCGTTGAGGAAGTCGGGGGTGCCGTCGGCCATGCCCCACGCGGCGGTGCGGTAGAGCGGCGAGACGCCGGTGACCTGCGTGCCGTCGAGCGCGTCGATGCGGCGCACCGCGTCACGCAACGTCGCTTCGACGTCGCCCTGGTTGCCGCCGAGCGCGATGACGACGCGATGCGACGCGGCCGCGCCGGACGTTGCGGCGTCGGTGCCGGCGGCCGCGGCGGCCGCCGCGCCGGCACCGTCCGCCACGTCGACGCCGGCATCTGCCGCGTCGCGCGTGCGCGTGATGCTCACGGCGACGTCGTCGAACGGCACGGTGATTGGCGCGTGCGGCTTGTGCACGGTCACGTCGACCGTGCGGATCGGATCGATGGCGAGCAGTCTGTCGGCGATATCCTGCGCGAGTTTCTCGATGAGGTCGACGTGGTCGCCTTCGATGACATCGACGATCGTCTTGGCGGCGCGGCCGTAGTCGACGGTGTCGCCGAGCGCGTCGGAGCGGCCTGCGGCGGCGAGGTCGAGGTGGAGGGTCGCGTCGACGACGAACGGCTGCGCACGCTCGTGCTCGAAGTCGAGCACGCCGTGCGTCCCGTTCGCCCGCACACCGGTCAAAGTGATCGTGTCCATGTCAGTTCCTTCCATCTCGTCTTCCGGCACCCCCTCAGTCCGACTCCGTCGGACAGCTCCCCCTTCAGGGGGAGCATATCGTTGCGCCGTTCGCTCCCTCTGAGGGGGAGCATGTCGTTACATACTTTTGCTCCCCCTTCCAGGGGGGGGGAGCTGGCGGCCGCAGGCCGACTGAGGGGGCATAGGTCACCTCGCGTATTCGCGCCACGTGTCGCCGACGGCGACGGCGGCGCGGCTGCGGACGACGTCGTGGACGCGCACCGCCCACGCGCCGTGTTCCGCGCACAGGGCGCTGAACGCGGCGGTGGCGTCGTCGCGCGCGTCCATCGTGACGTCCGTGAATCCGGCATTGTCGAGGATCGCGGTGACGAAGCGTTTGCGTGATTGCCCGATGAGCACCGGGTAGCCGGTCGCGCGGAACCGGTCGAGTCCGGCGAGCAGCGGCAGATTGTGCGCGATGCCGGGCTTCGAGAATCCGAGACCCGGATCGATGATGATGCGTTCGGGGGCGACGCCGGCGGCGAGCACCGCGTCGACCTGGCGCATGAGCTCGTCGTGTACGTCCTTGAGCACGCCATGCTCGTAATGCGAGGTGTCGGCGTCGGGGGCGCCGGTCTTGGAGCCGGCGAGCCAGCCGCGCCAATGCTGGACGATGTACAGGCAGTCGTGGTCGGCGACGACGTGCGGTAGTTCCGTGTCGAGCGTGCCGCCGGACACGTCGTTGATGATCTGCGCGCCGCCGTCGAGCGCCGCGGCGGCGACGGTCGCGCGCGTCGTGTCGATGGACAGCGTCGCACCGGCCGGGATGAGCGCCTCGACCGCACCGGTGATGCGCGCGAGCTCGTTCTCCTCGCTCACGCGCTTCGCGCCGGGACGCGTCGATTCGGCGCCGATGTCGATGATGTCCGCGCCGGCGGCCATCATCGCACGGCCGTGGTCGGCGGCGGCGCGCGGGTCGAGCCAGAGGCCGCCGTCGGAGAACGAGTCCTCGGTGATGTTGAGCACGCCCATGACGAGCGTGTGCGTGGCGTCGTGCAGCGCCTTGAGATCGATGGTCATCGCGATTACCCCCTCAGTCCCGCCCCGCGGGACAGCTCCCCCTCAAAGGGGGGAGCAATATACAAAATATTCTGCTCCCCCTTGAGGGGGAGCTGGCGGCCGCAGGCCGACTGAGGGGGTGTACCGCCGCCCCCGGAACCGCCTAGCGGCTCATGATGAGGCTCATGGCCTCGGCGCGGGTGGCGGGGTTGCGCAGGAGGCCCCGCACCGCGGACGTGACCGTGCGCGCCTCGGACTTCTTCACGCCGCGCATCGACATGCACAGGTGTTCACATTCGGTGACGACGATCACGCCGCGCGCGCCCGCGTATTCGACGAGCGCGTCGGCGATCTGCTGGGTGAGGCGCTCCTGGACCTGCGGCCGACGCGCGTACACCTCGACGAGCCGGGCGAGCTTGCTCAGCCCCATGACCCCGTCTTTGGCGGGGATGTAGCCGACGTGGGCGACGCCGTGGAACGGCAGCAGATGATGCTCGCATACCGAATACAGTTCGATGTTCTTGACGAGCACGAGCTCGTCGGTGTCCACGTCGAAATGCTTCTCGAGCACATGCTCCGGCGACGCGCCGAGTCCGGCGAACAGTTCGCGGCCGGCGCGCGCGATGCGGTCCGGCGTCTCGACCAGCCCCTCGCGGTCCGGATCCTCGCCGATCGCCTTGAGGAACATGCGCACGGCCTTGCGCACGCCGTCCTCGTCGTAGGCGGGACCGTCGGCCGCGGCCTCGCCGCGCGGCTGGCTCGCGGCGATATGCCCGCGGGGAGACTGCGGCAGGGAGACCTGCAGGGCGGAGCCGTCCTGCGCGGCGCGGGACTGCGCCTGCGCCGGGGCGCCCGGTCCGCCGTGGCCGGCGTGGTGCGGCCTCGCCTGCACCATGCCGGGCTTGCGGGAGACGTCACCGGACGGCTTGGCGTCGGAGACCTCGCGGACCGGTGACGGCGAGTCCGGCAGGGAGATGTTCTGCGCGTGCCTGGCCATGCGTCACTCCCCCGGCTTCATGCCGACCGAGCGCTTGAGCGATTCGGGGATCTCGACGGGCGGCAGGTCGGAGTCGGGGCGACGTTCGTCGGACAGCCACACCTGGCGGACCGGCGCCTTGCGGATCGGCGCGAAGATCGCGGCGAGCTCCTTCTCGTTCAGCGTCTCCTTGACGAGCAGCTGGCGCACGAGTTCGTCGAGGATGTCACGGTTCTCGTTGATGATGTTCCACGCCTCGGTGTGCGCGGTCTCGACGAGCTTGAGCACCTCCTCGTCGATGACCTCGGCGGTGCGGTTCGAGTAGTTGTGCGGCGCGAGGCTGCCCAGATCGCCGCTCTGGTCCTCGTCGTCCGCCCACTTGATCGCACCGAGCTTCGAAGAGAAGCCGTACTGGGTGATCATCGTGCGGGCGATGTTCGTCGCCTTCTCGATGTCGTTGGAGGCGCCGGTGGTCGGATCGTGGAAGACGATCTCCTCGGCGGTGCGGCCGCCCATCGCGTACGCCATCTGGTCGAGCAGCTGGTTGCGCGACTGCGAGTAGCGGTCGGAGGTGGGCATCACGGCGGTGTAGCCGAGCGCGCGGCCTCGCGGCAGGATCGTCACCTTGGTGACCGGGTCCGTGTTGTGCAGCGCGGCGGCGACGAGCGCGTGGCCGCCCTCGTGGTAGGCGGTGTTGCGCAGCTCGTCGAGGGCCATGCCCTTCGACTTGCGCTTCGGACCGGCCTGGACGCGGTCGATGGCCTCGTCGATGGCGCGGTTGTCGATGAGCTGGGCGCCGGCGCGGGCGCACAGCAGGGCCGCCTCGTTGAGCACGTTGGCCAGGTCGGCGCCGGTGAAGCCCGGCGTGCGCACGGCGACCATGTGCAGGTCGACGTCGGGGACGAACGGCTTGCCCTTCGCATGCACCTTGAGAATCGCCTCGCGGCCTTCGAGGTCCGGCGCGGCGACGCCCACCTGGCGGTCGAAGCGGCCCGGGCGCAGCAGGGCCGGGTCGAGCACGTCGGGACGGTTCGTCGCGGCGATGATGATGAGGTTCGTGTCGTTGTCGAAGCCGTCCATCTCGACGAGCAGCTGGTTGAGCGTCTGCTCGCGCTCGTCGTGCCCGCCGGACATGCCGGAGCCGCGCTTGCGGCCGACGGCGTCGATCTCGTCGATGAAGATGATCGCCGGGGCGTTCTTCTTCGCCTCGTCGAACAGGTCGCGCACACGGGAGGCGCCGAGACCGACGAACATCTCGACGAAGTCGGAGCCGGCCATCGCGTAGAACGGCACGCCCGCCTCACCGGCGATGGCGCGCGCGAGCAGCGTCTTGCCGGTGCCGGGAGGGCCGTACAGGAGCACGCCGCGCGGGATGCGCGCGCCGAGCGCCTTGTACTTGGACGGGTCCTTGAGGAAGTCCTTGATCTCCTCGACCTCGGCGAGCGCCTCGTCCTCGCCGGCCACGTCGGAGAACTTCGTGGTCGGGGTCTGGCCTTCGAGCAGCTTGCCGTTGTTCTTCTTGCCGCCCATGCCGAGCATGCCGGAGGCGCCGCCCATGCGGCTCATCAGCCACCAGAACAGCGCGAAGAAGATCACGAACGGCAGGATCGAGGTGATGAGGTAGCTCATCATGCTGGTCTGCTCGATGTCGGCGCTCCAGCCCTTCGACGGGTCGGCCTTCTGGACGGCCTTGAGGATATCCTGCCCCTGCGCGAACGTGTAGTAGAACTGGACCTTGTCGCCGTAGTTGTGGTTCTTGCCGGTGTCCGGGTCCTGCTTGTTGAAGTCGCTCTTGAGTTCAAGCGTGACCTTCTGCTTGTTGTCGACGATCTTCGCGTAGGTCACCTGGCCGCCGTTGAGCAGCTGCAGGCCGTCCTTGGTGTCGATGGTCTGCGCGCCGGTGCCGGCGAACATCTGGAACATCATGGCGACGAGCACGACCACGACGGCGCCCCACAGCCACGGGGACTGCCAGAACGGCTTGTCGCCGCCGTTCTTGTCGCCCTTGCGGTTCGGCTTGTTGCCGTTGTTGCCGTTATCGTTGTTGCGGCGGAACGGATTGTTGAACGGGTTGCCGTTGCCGCCGTTGTTCGGCTGCCCGGGCCCCTGGGGGAAACTCATGCCTGTTCTCCTTGATACACTGCCGGCTTGAGCACGGCGATCGAGTCGAGATTGCGGTACCGCTCGTCATAGTCCAGGCCGAATCCGACGACGAATTCGTCCGGGATCTCCAGCCCCTTGTACTTCACGTCCACGTCCACCTCGCGGCGGGCGGGCTTCTCCAGCAGGGCGAAGATCTCCACCGAGGCGGCCCCGCGCCGCTTCAGCTCCTCGACCAGCCAAGCCAGCGTACGACCTGAGTCAACGATATCCTCGACGATGAGAATGTGCCGACCGCGAACATCGGTCGACAGATCCTGGCGGATCGTCACGGTGCCGCTGGAGACGGTGCCCGAACCGTAGCTGGACAGGCTCATGAAGTCGATCTGGCAGGGGATGGAGAGCGCCTGCGAGAACGCGGCAAGCGTGTTCACCGCCCCCTTGAGCACGGCGACGAGCAGCGGGTCCTTCCCCTGGTAGTCCTCGCTCGCCTGCGCCGCGGCATGCTCGATGATGGCGTGGATCTTCTCTGCACTGACCAGCTCGTGGTCGATGTCTTCTTGTACGTCAGCGATTCGCATGCACCCCATCTTGGCACACGAGAGTGACGTGTTTCTTGGCGGTAACTGGGAGAATTCAGAGTTTCGTCAGGGAGGCGGCGAACGTGTCGAGCGCGCTGTTCGCGGCCGCGCCGTCATCGGGATCGTTGACGATCGCCGCGAACGTGAGCACGCCGCCGCCGACGCGCGACACGTTGCCGGCGAGCGCGCGCACGTCGCCCAGCGCACCGGTCTTCACGCGCAGCAGCCCGAGCGCGGAATCATCGGCGATGCGGTTCCTCACGGTGCCGACGAGCCCGGGCAGCGCCAGGCCCTCGGACGCGGCCGCCGCGCCGCCGTCCGGATCGACGTACTTCGACTGCACCTGGGCGAGCGTCTTCACGGTGAGCGTCGTGCCGGGCGCGAGGCCGGAGCAGCTGGTCATGTGCAGGCCGTCGGTGGAGACGCCCTGTTCGGCGAGCACCTTCGTGACGGCCTTGACGTCGCCGTCGATCGAATCGCCGGTGCCGAGCTTCAGCGCGGTGAGACGGGCGAACAGCTCGGCGAGCGTGTTGTCGGAATGGCGCATCATGAACGCCATGACCTCGTTGAGCGGCGCCGAGCTCACCTTGGCGAGACGCGTGGCGCCGGACAGGTCGGACGATTCGGTCGCGGCGGACGATTCGGAGACCTGGATGCCGTCGCCGGCGAGGAGCGTCTCGAACGTGTCCGCCACGTCCGCCGCCGTGTCCTGGGAGAGCATCGGATACTCCTCGAAATCGTCGGCGTCCTCCTCGTTGAGGCCGCTCCAGTCGCGTCCTCCGTCGATCGCCATCGACGAGATCGGCGTGTAGTAGCGGTTCTCGTCGTTGTTCTCCTCGATGCCGTCCGGCGTGCGGTCGTCGCCGAACAACGTGTCGTCGGCGACGAGCGCGACCGAGGTCACGCCCTTCGCCTTCAACGCGGCCGCGGTCTCGCGCGCGAGCGTCGCGAGACCGGCGCGGCCGTTGACGTGGGTGTCGTCGCTCTCCCCCGCGCCGAGCAGCATGTCGCCGCCGCCCTTGAGCACGACGGTGGGATCGTCGGATCCGTGGGTGAGGTAGGTCGTGGTGTCGAGCGTCGACCCCATCTCCAGCGTGCTTGCGGCGGCGAACGCGGTGAGCGTCTTCGTCGTCGACGCCGGCTGGCGCGGCGTCGACGCCTCATGCTCGGCGACCACGTTCCCCTTCGCATCGGCGATCACGACCGAATAGTCGTCGCCGACACCGTCCGCCTCGCCGAGCGTCCTGATGAGCGCCTCGGCCTTCGTCTTGTCGATCGTCGCGCCGACGGCCACGTCGCCGACGACCGTGCCGGCGGCGACGGTCGCGGCGGGGTCGGGGTACGTGCGCGTCTCGACGGGCGCGAAGGTGAGCAGGCCCGGCGCGACGTCGGCCACGTCGGCGGCCGTGTAGCCGACGCACGCGGCGAGCGTGAGCGCGACGCAGGTCGCGCACACGGCGACGCGATGGGACTTGCGGACTGGGTTCGTGTTCATACCTCACCTTTTATTAGCAATTATGGACCGGCCTACGGCCGGACTCATCATCACCTCGCGGCTGCCGCCGCTCGGCTGAGCCTAAAAACAGTCCACCGGACTGTTTTCTTAACGGCTCAGCCTTTGTGCTGGATCGGTTTCCATTGGGCTTTGGAGAAGATGGCCTGGAAGGAGATGGGGACGTAGGAGAGTATGTAGATCGGGAACGCGAGCACGTAGGCGAACAGCTCCTTGTTGGTCGCGCCGATCTGGCCGCGCTCGGCCACGATCGTCAGGCCGGCGAGCGCCATCATGCCGAGGACGGACAGGACGATGCCGTTCACCCATCCGGTGAGCGCGCCCAGCTGACTCGACCACGAGACGAACCCGAACGCGGCGAACAGCGCGCCGAGGATCACGCGGGCCACGCCGAGCACGGTGAACGGGCACAGCAGCAGCGTGAAGTCGACGGCGGAGAAGTCGCGTTCGCGCACCGCGCGGCGGATCAGCGACGGACCGTAGTACCGGAACACCTGCAGGAAGCCCTTGCTCCAGCGCAGGCGCTGACGCCAGCTCTGCGCGAACGTGACCGGCTGCTCGTCGTAGAGGACGGCGGTGCCGCAGTAGCCGACGCGGTCGCCGTGCAGCACCGAGTCCATCGTGAACTCGAGGTCCTCGGTGAGCAGGTGGAACTTCCAGCCCTTGTTGCGTTTCATGACCTCCTTGGAGAACATGAATCCGGTGCCGCCCACGTGGCAGCTGGAGCCGAACAGCATGCGCGAGTTGTTGAGGAAGCGCGATTCGCGGATGAACCACAGCGCCGAACCGGAGGAGACCCAGTTGTCGTTGAGGTTCACCGAGTTGCGGTAGGAGGTGAGGATGCGGAAGCCCGACTGGAACGCCTTGTTCATCTCCTCGAAGTAGTGCTTGTCGAGCTTGTTGTCCGCGTCGAACACGAAGTACGCGTCGTACGTGTCGGACAGCCCCTCGTCGACCATGTGGTCGAGCAGGTAGGTCAGGGCGTAGCCCTTGCCGATGAGCTTGTCGTTGTGGCGTTCGACCACGTGGCATCCCATCGCGCGCACCACGTCGGCCGTGTCGTCGGTGCAGTTGTCGGCGACGAGCCAGATGTCGATGAGCTCGCGCGGGTACGTCTGCCCGTGGATGCAGTCGATGAGGTTGCCGATGACCTTCGACTCGTTGCGCGCGGAGATCAGCACCGCGTAGCGTTTGTCCATCGGGGCGTCCGGGAAGCGGACCGGCTTGGAGAACAGGGAGATGAGGATGCACGCCCCCTGGTAGACCATGCCGGCGCCGCCGACGATGACGAGCAGGATATCGAGTACGGTGAGCAGGACCATCAGCGCCACCTCGCACGGGGGTTGTCGGGGGTATCGGGTTCATCGGGTTTCAGCACGCCCTGCGGAATCGCCACGGTGGCGGAGTCGTCCTCGTCGGCGGTGCGCGCGTGACCGTCGCCGCCGTCCTCGCCGTCGTGCGGAATCGCGTAGATCTGCTCCTGGAGGCGACGGATCTCGTCGTTCATCGGCACGCGGCTCGTCGATCCCTTCGCGGCGCGCGGCATATGCTCGCCGATCGGGTGCAGCACGTGCTCGTTGAACGCCTCGGACGCCTCGACCACCTTCGACTTACGCCCCACCGGATCGTTCATCAACGGCGAATCGACCAGATCGTACCGGCGCGTGTACACGCGGAAGATGGTCTGCAGCGAAGCGGTGACCGGCAGCGCGAGGAACGCGCCGAGCGCGCCGAACAGCGAGCCGAACGCGAGCACGGCGAGGAACGCGACCGCCTCGTTGATGTCCATCGTGCGGCGGGAGATGACCGGCGAGAGAATCAGGTTCTCAATCTGCTGGTACACAATGATGAACACGAGCACCGCGACCGCGTACGTCCACCCGCGGTTGCCCCAGGCGAACAGGACGGGCAGCGCGCCGCCGATGTACGTGCCGACCGTCGGGATGAACTGGGAGACCACGCCGCAGAACAGGGCGAGCGGCAGCCAGTAGGGCACGTTGAGCACTTCGAGGAAGATCGCCGTGCACGTGGCGTTGATCAGGGCGAGAATCGAACGGGAGAACAGGAACGAGGAAATCTGGTCCTGCGCGACCGTCCACACGAGCAGGAACCGCTTCTGCATGCCGGGGGCCATCCACTGGCAGAACGAGCGGCGCAGCTTCGGGCCGGCGGCGGAGATGTAGTAGGTGGTCATCACGACGGTGAGCAGCTGCAGCAGGAACGAGAACAGGCCGCCGACCGTGCTGATCGCGGTGCCGGCGAAATCGCTCACCCACGAGGTCTGGAAGCTCTTGAGCAGATCGGATTTCATCAGTTCGGCGCCCAGATTGTTCATGTCCGGGATGTCGACCGAGAACTGGTCGACGACGAACGAGCGGATCTGCTCGTAGGTGGCCGGGATGCCGTAGATCATGGCGATCATCTGCTGGAGGAACATGCTGCCGAACAGGGAGAACAGCACGCCGATGACGAGCGCCACCGTGAGCAGGCCGGCCAGCGAGGCGACGGAGCGCTTCCACCCGTGCTTGACGAGCGCGACGACCATCGGCTCGATGGCGAGCGCCAGGAAGAACGAGATGACGATGTCGAGCACGAGATAGGAGATCTTGCCCCACGACTGGAAGCAGAAGTTGAACGCGATGACGGCGATGGCCACGTAGAGCAGCGCGCGGCTGAACCATTCCGGAGGCTTGCGCGGGTCCCCCTTCGACGGGAAGAGGGTACCGAAATCCCACCGCTGTTCGGCGTCCTCGTCTGAGGTATGGTCACGCACGCTTTGATTCATGGCTCCCCATTGTAGCGTCGGGTGCGATAGGCGGAACCGTTCACCCGATGTTCGCTTTCGGGCGGCGTGTATGGCCGCGTCGGCCGCCGCCCGTGTACGCCCGCGACATTATCCTTGGGCTTCATGCTGAACGTCTCGATCGTCATCCCGGCCTGGAACGAGGCCGAACGCATCGCCGACTGCCTGCTCAACACGATCCGGCAGACCGTGATGCCCTACGAAGTCATCGTCGTGGACAACCGTTCCACCGACAACACCTGCGAGATCGTCGAACGGTTCATCAAGGAGCATCCCGAGGCGCCGATCAAGCTCATGCATCAGGACGCCGAACAGGGGCTCATCCCCACGCGCGACTACGGCCTCGACCATGCCACCGGCGACGTGCTCGGCCGTTTCGACGCGGACTGCATGATCAAGCCCGACTGGGTGGAGGTCGTCTCCGGCATCTTCACCGAAGACCCCGAGGCGATGGGCGCGACCGGACCGGTCATGTACTACGACATGCCGTCGCGCCATTTCGGATTGAAGGGCGACAATTCGCTGCGCAGGCGCATCTACAAGGCGGACGGCGGCCAGCCGCTGCTGTTCGGCTCGAACATGGCGCTGCGCGCCTCCGCCTGGCGCGCGATCTCCGGCGAGGTGTGCCGCGACAAGGCGGACGTGATGCACGAGGACATCGACATCTCCCTGCATCTGATGGGCAAGGGCCTGAAGACCGTGTACTCGCCGCGCATGATCGCCGGCATGAGCGCGCGCCGCATGGACACGTCGCTCTCGTCGTTCCGCAATTACATGAAGCGGTTCCGCAACACGTTCGACGCGCATCCGCAGCATTGGCGCAAGCACAAGCCGGAGATCCTGTTCACCGCGCTCTACCCGGCGATGCACCTGTTCTACCCGGTGTGGCAGAAGGTGCTCGACTCGGCCGACATCAACCCGGCCGAAGCCGCGTGGATCAACGAGCAGATGGAGCTCGCCGAGAAGGAGGGTCGCGAACTCTACGACGAGACCCCCACCGACGAGGAGTGGGACGAGAAGCACGAGTAGTCCCGGCCCTCCCTCTGACGGGGCATCGCCGTGAAGCAAACGCCTGAGGCGTTTGCAGACGATGTGCGAGCCGACAGGCGAGCCGATATGAGGCCAGCCGTGTTGCCTCCCTCTGACGAGGGAGGTGTCATCGCGAAGCGATGACGGAGGGAGAGAAGCAGAGCGGCCGCAGGCCGCGGGAACATTGCATCGGCCGAAGGCCGATTCCGTTTCCCCGCGGCCTGCGGCCGCTGTCTCTCCCCCACCCGGCTGCGCCGGGAGCCCCCTCGTCAGAGGGGGCCTATGCGCCGCATCACATCAGGGACTTGTAGATGGCGAGGATCTCCTCTTCGGTGGCCTTGCGCGGGTTGCCCGGGGTGCACACGTCGTTGAACGCGTCATGGGCGAGCGGGGCGAGATCCGCCTCGGTGGCGCCGACCTCGGAGATCTTGGTCGGGTTCTTCAGATCCACGGTGAGCTTGTGGACGGCCTGCACGGCCTCCTCGCGCACCTTCTCGAGGTCGCCCGTGTAGGCGTCCTCGATGCCGAACGCATCGGCGATGTCGCGGTACTTCTCGCCCGTGTAGTCTTTGTTGTACTCCATGACCGGGGCCAGCAGGATGCCGTTGGCGACGCCGTGCGCGACGCCCAGGCGGCCGCCCAGCGGGTGGGCCATGCCGTGCACCAGGCCGAGGCCGACGTTCGAGTAGGCCATGCCGGTGATGTACGAGGCGTACGCCATCTGCTCGCCGGCCGGCACGTCGCCGTCGGCGGACTTGGCGAGGTTCTTCGCGATCATGCGGATCGTCTGCATCGACAGGCAATCGGACAGCGACCACGCGCCCGGCGTGATGTAGCCCTCGATCGCGTGGGTCAGGGCGTCGAGGCCGGTGGCGACCTTGAGGCCGCGCGGCATCGAATCGGTCAGATCCGGGTCGACGAACGCGACGATCGGGATGTCGTGCGGGTCGACGGCCACGAACTTGCGCTTGTTGGCCGTATCGGTGATCACGTAGTTGATGGTGGTCTCGGAGGCGGTGCCGGCGGTGGTCGGCACGCCGAAGATCGGCACGGACGGGTTCTTCGTGTCGGCGACGCCCTCGAGCGACAGCACGTCGGAGAACTCCGGGTTGGCGGTGATGATGCCGATGCCCTTGCAGGTGTCCTGCGGGGAACCACCGCCCAGGCCGATCAGGAAGTCGGCGCCGGAGGCGGCGAACTTCTCGACGCCGTCCTTGATGCACTCGACCGGCGGGTTCGGCTTGACGTTGGAGAACACCTCGTACGGCAGGCCGGCCTCGTCGAGGACCTTGGTGACCTTCTCGGCGGTGCCGGTCTCGAGCAGGACCGGATCGGTGACGATGAACGCCTTCGTGAAGCCGTGCTGCTTCGCGACGGTCGGGATCTCCTTGATCGCGCCACGACCGAAGTACGCGGTCTGGTTGAAAATCATGCGATAGACCATAAGGCTCTCCTTTAAGCTGTGTCTTTGCCTTACTACCGTGGGTCGGTACATCGCTGCACCGCCCGACGACATCCAGTGTACTCGCCGATGGGAGCGTTCCCAACCATTGCCGGGCACGATTCCTCATCATCGTCGGAAACCATGCATTCCCCCGGCGTTTCCGCCACATCGCACGGGACTATCATGGGCGCTGCATCATGGGGTTCGAATGGTGCGGCAATGACACACGAGGACGCGCGGACACACGACTATGCGTGCACGCGGACGCAAGCGCGCGTGCGGGAGACGCCATCTCCCGCCACGGTACCGGAGGTGAATCATGGCGAACGGGAAATCGATGACGGTCGGCGAGATGGTGGGACTGTTCCTGAGGGACGACGCGCCCGTGAGGGTGGACGCGTTCGACGGTTCGCATTTCGGCGCGGCCGATGCGGCGCTCAAGGTGCGCATCGCCAGCCCGAACTGCATGTACCAGCTGCTCGCACACCCGAACGAGATCGGCGTCGTGCGCGCGTACGTGCTCGGCGACTTCGACGTGGAGGGCATCGACTACGCCGACCCGTACCCGGCGATGCGCGCGATGGTGTCGATGGCGAAATACGTCAAGCCGATCACGCCGGTCTCGATGGCGCGCGTGACGGCCGGGATCCTGAGCCACGGATTCAGGCGGCCGCCGGTGCCGGCCACCGAGGGGCCGAGCAAGTTCGCCCGCATCAAAGAGGGGCTGCTCCCCCACACCGAGAAGGCCGATTCCAAGACGGTGAGCTTCCACTACGACATGTCCAACGAGTTCTACGCGGACTTCCTCGGGCCTTCGATGACGTACACCTGCGCGGTGTTCGAGAACGAGGACATGAGCCTCGAGGACGCGCAGGCCAACAAGCTGCGCCTGATCCTCGACAAGCTCGGACTGGAGCCCGGCCAGCGTCTGCTCGACATCGGCTGCGGCTGGGGCTCGATGGTCATCGCGGCCGCACGCCGCGGCATCAAGGCGCTCGGCGTCACGCTCTCCAAGGAGCAGGCGGCGTACGCGAACGAATGGATCGAGCGCGAAGGCCTGTCCGACCTCGCCGAGGTGCGCGTGCAGGACTACCGCGAGGTGCCCGAACGCGACTTCGACGGCATCAGCTCGATCGGCATGATGGAGCATGTGGGCGTGAAGAACTACCGCAGCTACTTCGAGGAGATGTTCAAGCTCCTGAAGCCGATGGGACGCCTGCTCAACCATCAGATCACCATCAGCCACGACAAGCCGGACGGCAAGCCGGGCACCGACGAGTTCCTCGACCGCTACATCTTCCCCGACGGCGACTTGGGCGCGCCCGGATTCATCGAATCGTGCATCCACGACGCCGGGTTCAACGTGGTGCATCAGGAGAACCTGCGCCAGCACTACGCGCTGACGCTGCACCATTGGAACCGCAATCTCTCCGAGCATTGGGAGGACGCGGTGAAGCAGGTCGGCTTCGAGCGGGCGAAGGTGTGGGGCCTGTACATGGCGGCCTGCGCGCTCAACTTCGAGCTCGACGGCATCCAGATCCACCAGTTCCTCGCCGTGCGGCCGGACCGCGCCGGCCACCCGGACGGCAAGTGGTACCCGCTGCGCCCCTGGTGGAAGGCGTGACCTTCGGCCTCCCCTTGGCTCCCTCTGATGAGGGAGCTGTCAGCCGCAGGCTGACTGAGGGAGAGAACGGCCCCGTCAGAACTGGATGTAGTCCACTTCCTCGTGTTCTCCGGTCTCGAGGTATTTCGCCAGATCCTCGGGGCCGTTGAACACGGCCTTGACGGCCTGCGCGACCATCAGGTTCACGCGGTCCATCGGCGTCAGCTCGTCACGGTAGCCGTACACCGGCTTGCCCGATGCGTAGGCGTATCCGATTTCGAACATCGTGCCCGCGTCCTCGTCCATGAGGTTCGCGATGACGGCGTCCGCGGCGTCGATGCCCCTGATGTCGTCGGCGAAGCAGCCTTCCGGCCCGACCTCCTCGATCTGACTGGCGAAGCGCGGCTTGAACAGCGTCTTGCCGTGGCTTTCCAGCACGCCTTCGAGACGTTCCATGCTGTGGGCCTGTTCCGGGTCGAAGAACGGCCCCGCCACATAGAAGTCGATATGTTCGTCGTCGTTGTTCGTATCACTCATGCCCACCATTGAAACGCGGGGCGGTTCAAGCGACCACCATGCGGTTCACGTTTCGGACGAGCGACCGCGATATGGTCACTATGTGGAATCAGGCGCGCCGCAGCGCCCGTCGGTCATCAAGCTCCCCGCATCCCCAACCCCTTGCTCCCCCTTCAGGGGGAGCTGTCGCGTGCAGCGCGACTGAGGGGGATTCCAGGCCTACCCCTGGAACCTCAGACAGAAATAAACGAAACCCCGCAAGCAGTGCTTGCGGGGTTTCCGTGGTGGCTCCGAACGGCGTCGATCCGTTGACCTAGCGATTTTCAGTCGCTCGCTCTACCAACTGAGCTACAGAGCCATTGGATAATCAATGAACCCGAAACCGGACTCCTAATCATCCTAGCGACCACGACCGGACTTGAACCGGCGACCTCCGCCGTGACAGGGCGGCGCTCTAACCAACTGAGCTACGCGGCCGTTGTTTCTCGCGTTTCCGTGAGGCAACGAGTGAATATATTACTCGAAACGAAGCATCGCGCAAATCACGGCGTGTCGCCTTATATTGCAACGATTTCAACCACCCGCACACGACGCCCACGCAGGCGAATGCACACGCAACCGCCCCGGAAACGCGTGTGGGGCGCGCCCGACGAACGGACACGCCCCACACGATGGCGCGATACGGCCACATGCGACTCAGTCGGTCTGCTTCCAGTTCTCGACGTCGATGTGGTGCTCCGGGTTGGCCTGCCATGCACGCCACGCGGATTCGACGATGTCCTCCACGTTGTACTTGGCGTGCCAGCCCATCTCCTCGTTGATGCGCTTCGGGGAGCCGATGAGGTGCGGCGGATCGCCGGCGCGACGGCCCTGGACGTGCTCCTCGAACGGAAGGCCGGTGACCTTCTTGAGCTCGTCGACGATCTGGCGCACGGAGGTGCCTTCGCCGGTGCCGACGTTGAAGGCGTCGTACTTGCGCTCGTCGCGGTCGAGGTACTTGAGGGCGGCGAGGTGCGCGTCGGCCAGGTCGGAGACGTGGATGTAGTCGCGCACGCAGGTGCCGTCCGGGGTCGGGTAGTCGTCGCCGAAGATCAGCGGGGCCTTGCCCTTCTTCAGGCGGTCGAGCAGCATCGGGATGAGGTTGAGGATGGCCGGATCCTCAAGCTCGACGGGGCCGCAGCCGGCCACGTTGAAGTAGCGCAGCGCGCAGAAGCGGATGCCGTAGGTGCCTTCGCAGGCGCGGGCCATCCACTCGCCGAACAGCTTGGTCTGGCCGTACGGGTTGATCGGGAGCATCGGGACGACGTCCTCGGGGACCACGTCGACCGGCGGGACGCCGTAGGTGGCGGCGGAGGAGGAGAAGACGAGCTTCTTCGCCTTCTTGGACTTGGTCATGCCGGTGAGCACGTTGAGCATGCCGCCGATGTTCTGCTGGTAGTACCACAGCGGCTTCTCGACGGACTCGCCGACCTGCTT
Organism: Bifidobacterium sp. LH_419; assembly: GCF_056356955.1. Lineage (NCBI taxonomy): Bacteria > Bacillati > Actinomycetota > Actinomycetes > Bifidobacteriales > Bifidobacteriaceae > Bifidobacterium > Bifidobacterium sp. LH_419. The sequence goes on along the minus strand of NZ_JBKEVG010000013.1, from coordinate 45,296 downwards.
GCGGGCGGCGAAGTGGATGACGGCCTCGACGTCTTCGGCGTCGAGGATCTCGGCGAGACGCTCGCCGGCGCCCGGCGCGGAGATGTCCATGCCGTAGAGGCGGGAGCCTTCGATGCGGGTGGGCTTGCCGTAGCTCAGATCGTCGACGACGACGACCTTCTCACCGGCCTCATGCAGAGCGTGGACGACATGGGCGCCGATGTAGCCGCACCCACCAGTGACGAGAACTGTCATATCTGGCCTTTCGATTGCCTTGTAGAGCCTTGCGGCGTGCGGTTCGACTGCGCGAGCCGCTGTTCGCTTCTGCTCACATTTGTTATATTTTCGAACAATTTGAGTATAACACGGCACACGAACGAACACACGCGTTTCCACGAATCGGCACGGTCCAACCATACGGAATCATGGTGAATAATGGAACAACGCAAGACGACACCGGAAGGAACGCACATGACGGACGACCACGCCGCGAACGGCGACATCACCAACGGCGACATCACGGACACGGACGCCGTGAACGGAACGACGGAGGCGACGGCCGCGACGCCGCAGGCCGCGGCCGCGCCGACGCACCCGATGCACCGCGTGCTCTCGTTCGTGCGCCGCTCCGGCCGCCTCGACGCGCGACTCCAGCGCGCGTGGGACAACTACGCCGGCGACTATCTGCTCGACATCAACGCCGGCGAGGGCTCGCTCGACGTGCGCGACGGATTCGCGTTCGACGCGGACTACGTGCGCGGCACGTGGGGCGATGCGAATCCGCTCGTCATCGAGATCGGCTCCGGCCAGGGCGAGAACATCGTCGCGGCCGCCAAGGCGAATCCGGACACGAACTTCCTCGCGCTCGAGGTCTACGATCCCGGCGTCGCGCACACGCTGCTGCTCGCCGGCAAGCGCGGACTGAAGAACATCCGCGTGGCACAGGTGAACGCGCCGGAGCTGTTCAAGGCGGCCGCCGACGGCGTGGCCGCCGAGGTCTGGACGTTCTTCCCCGACCCGTGGCCGAAGAAGAAGCACCACAAGCGCCGCATCGTACAGCCGGAGCTGGCCGGCGAGGTGCGCCGCGTGCTGGCGGACGGCGGCGTGTGGCGCATCGCCACCGACATCGAGGACTACGCGCTGCACGTGCACGAGGTGATGGACGGGCTCGACGGCTGGCAGAACGCGGGCGACGTGACCGTGAGCCTGCCGACCGGCCACGTGGGCAAAGGCAACGCCGACCTCGCGGCCGACATGCCGCACGCCGACTTCACCGAGTCGGAGCGATACGACGGCCGCGTGCTCACCAACTTCGAGAAGAAGGGCCTCGCCGCCGGCCGCGTGATCCACGACTTCACCTACCGCAAGGTGTGAGACGCCCGCCACGCGACACGCCGACACGCCGGATTTGCGCAGCACCGACGACTTGCGTATCGTTATGCAAGTTGTCACGCCCCCATCGTCTAACGGTTAGGACACCAGACTTTCAATCTGACAACGAGAGTTCGACTCTCTCTGGGGGTACTCACACAGGAATCCTTGGAAACCGCGAGTTTCCAAGGATTTTTTCGTTTCCGGCCACACGGGCGACACACGCGGGTGGCCCCCAGAAATGAACCATCAGGGGATCTAGGCCAATGCCGCCCTATAAGGACTCAAAGGGGTCAAAGAACCGTGTCATCCGGGAAAAGTTGCACTGATTCCGTCCCAGCGCAAGAAATCCCGGAAAAGAACCGCGCCGCCCGGGATTCCTTGCACTGACGTCGTCACAGCACAAGAAATCCCGGGAAATGGGAGGAGTTTCCGGGATTTCTTGCGTTGACGCCGCCTCAGTGCGAATAATCCCGGATGATAGGGCGGATTTCCGGGATTTCTTGCGCCGAAGGCATCTGTCGCCGAGGCATCCGCCGACGAGGGCACCCGCCGCCGGGGGAACGCGGTTTGCACCGCGATTTGCGCCACGGTTACACGATGGCGGCCGTAACGTAGCCGCACCACGGTTACAGCGCAACCGCGCCACGGTCGCAGCGAGGTCGCATCTATCATGAGGAGACATGAGGGACTTGGCGGACGAGACCAGACGGGAGACCGTCGCGCGGGTGACGGCGGCATTGAGGGACACGTCGAGACCGGTCGCAATCCGCGGCGCGCACAAAGTGGATGCTCGTGGCGAGCGGCGCGGCTATTGGGTGGTCGCGGATGCGCACGGCGTAATCGCGGCATGCGGTTCGAATGACGACGATTCGGATGGTTCCGGAACAGCAGCGTTCCGATGCGCCTGCCGCGCGGTCGGCATCGCCCCGGACTCCCCCGAGCCGGACGCGATCATCGACGCGGACGGGCTGATCCTCACGCCCGGATTCGTGGACATCCACTCCCATGGCGCGTGGGGAGCGTCGTTCGACGACGGGCCGGACGGCATCGACACGGCGCGCGCCGGTCACGCGATGCACGGCACGACGCGCCAGGTGCTGTCGCTCGTCACCAATCCGATGGACGTGATTCTACGCAACATCCGCATCGTGCGCACCGCAATGGGCTCCGGACGACCGGACATCCTCGGCTGCCATCTGGAAGGCCCGTTCCTCGCGCCGGAACGCAAGGGCGCGCACGCGCTGGAACACCTACGGAACCCGACGCCCGAACTCATCGACGCACTGCTCGACGCGGCTGGTGGCGACCGCGGCACCGCCAGCACCGCCAGTACCGACGCTACCGACGCCGCCGACCCCAGCACCACCAGCCCCAGCGCACCCGCCTCCTCCGCCGCGAACCACCCCGGCTGTATCCGCCAGATCACCATCGCCCCGGAACTCCCGCACGCCCTCGACGCCATCAGCAGGTTGCACGCCGCCGGCGTCGTCCCCGCAATCGGCCACACCGACGCCGACTACACGACCGCCGAAGCCGCCTTCGCCGCGGGCGCCGGCATCATGACGCATATGTTCAACGCGATGAACGGTCTGCATCACCGCGATCCCGGTCCGATTCCGGCCGCGATCGAGAACCCGCGCGTCATCATCGAACTCATCAATGACGGCTTCCACGTGGACGATCCGATGGTGCGATTCGGCTTCACGCTCGCGCCGCACCGGATCGCGCTCGTCACCGACGCGATGGCCGCCACCGGCTGCCCGGACGGCGTGTACCGTCTCGGCGGCCTCGACGTGAGCGTGGTCGCCAGCCGAGCGCGCCTCGCCGACGGCGGCGCGATCGCCGGCTCCACGCTCACGATGGAAGCCGCCGTCCGGCGCGCGGTCGTTGCGCTCGGTCTCGGCCCGGTCGACGTCGTCGAGGCCTCCACGCTCACCCCGGCGCGCGCGTTCGGCTTCGACCGGCCCAATCCCATCACCGGCGCGCCGCTCGGCCTGCTCTCCCCCGGCTACGCCGCCGATTTCAACCTGATCGACGCGACGGACTGGACCGTCCGTCACACCTGGTGCGCCGGCCGCCGACTGCGGTGAGAAAGCAATACTGCGCGCCAACGACTGCGCCACACTCCCCTGCGCCCCTCACACATCCCATGGTGCAGTAAAACTCCCATGGTGCGGTCACCCAAAACGGCTTGATTCCGCCGTTGTGGAGAGTTTGTGTTACCGCACCATGGGAAATGGGAAGGTAGGGGTAGGTCAATCCGTCAATGAACCGACAACACGTGTCAGCGGCGGATGTGGTGGCGGCGCAGGGCCAGGGCGACGGCGCAGACGGCGAGCGCGAGGATGGTCACCGCGAGCGCTCTGGCCACGGCTGTGCCGGTCGCCGGGAGCGGCGACTTGGCGGAGGCGTTGGTCTGCGCGGGCGACTGTCCGGTCGGACGCTGCGCGGTGCCAGTACCAGAGCCAGAACCAGCACCAGAGCCGGAACCGGCGGAGTCACCGGAACCGTTGGAATCGGTATCGCCGCCGGAACCGTTGCCGTTGTTTCCACCGGTATCGCTGCTATCGCCGGAACCATCGGAACCGCCGTTCCCGTTACCGTTGCCACCGTTGTTACCGCCGTCACCGCCATCTCCGTCCGAGCCGTTCCCCGGCTTGTCCGGCTTATCCGGCTTGTCCGGATCCGGCGTGGGTTCCGGGTCGGGATCCGGCTCCGGCTCCACATCGTCCTTGACGGTCACGTCGAACGTCGTGGAGACGACGTGGGACGTGTCGCCGCCGACGGTCATGGAGACGGTGACTGTCTGGCGGCCGGGCGCGGAGGCGTCGTAGCCGGTGAACGCGAGTTCGCCATCTGTCTCGTTCAACGGCGCGGTGGTGCCGCCGTCGAGGAGGCGGCGCACGGCAAGACCGTCCGTGTCGAGCGCCTCGCCTTTGGCGTATGCGGTCTTGGACGGACCGGAGACCAGCGTGAGACCGGTGACGGCGGAATCCGGGGCGGCGACGCGCACGAGGCTGAAGTCGTCGAGCACGGCCCAGCCGCCCGCGTCCTGTTTGACGCTGAAGCCGACGGTGATGACGCCGTCCGCGCCCACGTGCACCGGCTTGAGCGTCGGATTCAGCCACTTATAGCCGGCGGCACCGGCACCAGCCGAACCGTCGGCACCGGCCGACCCCGCCCCCGGCAGCTTCTCCCCCGCCGCGTCGAGCTCCGCACCGCCCGCATCCTTCGCGTACAGGCGGATGTCGTCGTTCTTGCCGCTGTCGCCGGTGAGCCAGCCGGAGAACACGTACCAGCCTTCGGCCAGTCCGGTCACCTGCTGTTCCACAGTGAAGTCCATGGCGGCGGCGTTCCACGCGTTGAGGCTCTTGTTGCCTTCGTGCAGGTCGGATTCCTTCTTCTGGGTCTTGACGCCGACCGAGCCCTGCGGCTTGTTCCACGTGGCGGTCCAAGAGTCGAATCCGTCTTCGAAACCGCCGTTGGCGAGGAGGTTCCCGCTCGGCAGGTCCGGGTCGTTCACGGTCACGGCGAACGTGGCGGTCTTGCCGGCCGTGTCGTCGCTCTTGGAGGTGACGGTGACGGTCTTCTCGCCGGGCAGGTCGGCGTCGAAGCCGCTCAGCTCGTACCGGCTCGCGTCCAGCGTGCCGACGGTCTTGCCGCCCGCCGTTTCGCTGACTTCGAGTCCGGTCGTGTCGAGTCGGTCGCCGATCACGTAGGAGGTCTTCGCGGGCGTCTTCGTCACGGCGATCGCGTCGGCGGCGACCGGCGCGTCGCCGTTCACGGTGACGGTCACGTCGGCTTCCAGCGGCGTGTCGCTGTTGTACAGCATGGCGGTCACGTGGATGACGGCGGTGCCGCCGGCGAGCGCGGTGACGACGCCGCTGGTCTCGCCCACCGTGGCGACCTTGGGCGCGTTGGACGTCCATGCGACGGATTTGAGCAGCACGTCGCCGTCGCCGCCGGTGCTGCGCGCGGCGAGGCGCAGCGTGCCGCCGGCGTCGAGCGTCGTCTTGCCGCCGGTCAGGTCGTCGCCCGTCGTCGCGTCGGTGACGGTGAAGAACTCGGAGGCTCCCGGCGTCTTGGTGATGTCCACGGCGATGTCCGTGTACACATTCGGCGATTGCTTCGAGGCGACGCGCACCGTGCCCTTGGCGGGCACGATCGCGTCGAGGTCGTCGTAGTAGGCGACGGGCGCGATCACGCCGTCATCGTTCACGGCGACCGTGTCCGGGTCGAGCGAGGTGTAGGTCACGTCCTGGCTGTAGCCGGCGGGTTCCACGGACGCGGCGATCCGGTGCGTGGCGCTCAGCGTGCCCTTGATGGGGACGAGTCTGACGCTGGTCGCGTCGACCTTGACCGCGCTGGCGGAGGGTTCGGCCGCGTAGACGGCGAGGTTGTCGAGTCGGGTGGTCCAGTTCAGCGTGCCCGTGCCGCGGGTGCCCCACAGTTGGATGCCGGCGAGGGTGCCGTCGTAGTCGACGCCGTCGGCGAACGGCACGGTGTGGGTGGCGGTGAGTTTCGCGTCGGTTTTGGACGTGATGGTGAACGTGATCTTCCGTGCGGTGAAGTCGAGCGCGACGTGCACGTTGTACCATGCGTTGTTCCGATTGAATCCGTCGCCGACGGCGGTGGTGCCGGTCAGGGCGCTGTTCGTGTCCTTGGTGGACGATCGTCCGCCGGTGTTGTAGACGAGTTCGGCGTCCGCGTTGGTCTGCAGGCTCAGATAGCGGTTGTCGGAACCGTCCACGAGCGTGAGGAACGCGCCTTTGGAGCCGGCGGGCGCGCCCACGTTCCAGTCGACGTCGAACACGACCTTGCCGTTGGCGACGGCCGGGGCGAAGGTCCTGGCCGTGGCGCGGCCGCCGGAGCCGCCGCCGGAAATCTCGAGCACGTGGCCGGAACCGGAACCGCCGTCCGCGTCGCCGTCGACGACCTTCGCGCCCAGCTGGCCGGCGTAGTTGGCGTACTTGCCGAATCCGCCGTTGCCGCCGACGTCGATGCCGTCGAAGCTTTCGGAGATGGTCGGCACGTACACGGTCGCCTTGTCGCTGAATCGTCCGTCCTTGGTGGCGGCGGTGATGACGGCGACGCCGGGCTTCAGCGCGGTGACGGTGCCGAACGCGTCGACGGTCGCCACGGATTCGTCGCCGGAACTCCAGTCGACGTCGGTTTCGGTGGCGTCGTCGGGCGTGACGGCGGCGTTGAGCCGCACCGTCGCGCCGTCGCCGCCCTGCGCGCCGAGCGTATCGGACTTGATCCACACCTCATGCCGGTCGAGCGTGACGCCGGTGGCCGCGATCGCGTCCTTCTGCACCTTGACGGCGACGCTCGCGCTGTACCCGCCGTTCACCGTGGTGACGGTGACGGTGGTCTCGCCGATCGCGTTGCCGGTCACGTTGCCGTCCGCGTCCACGCCGGCGACGGCGGGGTCCGCGGACGTCCACGTGACGGACTTGTCGTCGGCGTCGGACGGCGTGACGAGCACGTCGAGCCGCTTCACGCTTCCCTTCTGGATGGTGAGTCTGTCGCGGCCGAGCGAGACGCCCTCCACCTGCACGGGTACGGCGTGGACGGTCACGCTGGCCGAGGCGGCGGGATTGTCGTCGGAGGTGACGGTGACGACGGCGTCGCCCCGGCCGACGGCGGTGACCTTGCCGGTCTGGTCGACGCTGACCGCGTCCGGATTCGACGAGCTCCACGTGACCTTGTACAGGGTGGCGTCCTTCGGGTTCACGGTGGCCGTGAGCTGCGTGGAACGGCCGTGGCTGAGCGTGATCGGGTCGGTCTTGTCGAGCGTGACCGAGGCGACGGGCGTCTTGGTGGCGTCCACGGTGAACGTGAGCGTCGCCTTGCCGTCGGCGGAGGCGACGGTGACGACGGTCCGGCCGGCCTGCTTCACGTCGAGCTGCACGACGGAACCGTCGTCGGTGCGCTGTTCCATGCGGCCTTTGGCGGTCTGCCAGGTCTCGCCGAAGAACGTGGCGACGCCGGTGTCGGAGGAGGTGAACACGGCATGCTGGTCGCTCACGGTCTTGGGCAACGTGGCGGTCATGTCCACCGAGTCGAGCGCCTTGGCGGCGATGACGTCGCCGTCGTGCACCCGCTTGCCGCCGACGGTCACGGCGAGGTCGCCGTCGGCGGCCTGCGTCGGGGCCTTGACGGTGACGCGCGCGGTGGCGGACACGCCGCCTTCGCCATCCACGCCATCCACGCCGCCCACACGCGCGGTGATCGTCGCGGTACCGGCCTTCACACCGGTCACGAAGCCCTGCGCGGAGACGGTCGCGACATCCGGATCGCTGGACGTGTACGTGATCGCGCTGTCGGACAGCACGGCGTCGGTGGGCTGGACGGTAGGCCTGAGCCGCCGGGACATACCGCCCGCGGTGAGCGTGAGGTCCGCGTCCTCGAATCCGATGGCGGTGGGCTTGGCGGGGGCGACCTCGTAGCGGCCGTCGGCGATGCCGTTGTCGTTGCCCAGCGGCGTGACGACGTCCGCGGTCTTCGTCTTGGCGACGCCGCGGATGAGGTACGCGTACATGGAATCCATCATGTCGCCGGCCTTGCCGGCCTCGGTGCTGCCCATCTCCTTGATGGCCGGGTCGCCGTTGTTGAACATGATGCGCTGGTTGACGTCCGCGGAGCCGCCTTCGGTGCTGGCCGCGCCCGGCGTGGGGATCCAGTCGGTCTCCCAGTAGTAAAAGCCGCGCGTGCGCCCGTACGGATCGGGGGTGTCGAGCGGCGCCTGCATGTAGTCGAGCAGCCAGTTGTACTGGCCGTTCGGGCTGCCCGCGTAGGCGGCCTGGGTCATCTGGCTGGTCTGCTGGTCGAACGTGGCTTTGTAGCGGGTGAAGCTGTAGCCGGCCTCCACGTTCACGTAGTCGCGCCAACGGTGTTCCCCGCTCGCGTTCATCGCGTTCGCGAACTTGATGATGTTGCCGCTGGAGCGGCCGCCGTACAGGGAGTGCGCCTCGCCGTCGTATTCGGCGCCGTTGGCGGACAGCCCCTCAAACATGTTGAACGCGTAGTCCACGTCGTAGCCGTTGTTGGTGTGCACGTAGGTGGGGATGCCGGGGGCCACGTCCTTGATCGCGTCGTAGGAGGCGGCGACGATGGCCGCATGGCCCACGCTGGTGGCGCCCTGGCCGATCGGGCGGATGAGGCCGCCGTCCTGCTCGTTGCCGGTCTTCACGCCGGCGAGGTTCACGTGCCGGTCCACCAGTTCGGTCATGAAATCATGCACGTAGTGGTACACGATGGCCTTCATGTGGCTCAGGTCGGATTCGGAAAGCGTGCCGTCGTACGCCTTGTTGAGCCATTCGAGCGGCGTGTAGGCCTTCGCGGCGCTGATCCACGAGTCCGAGTAGTGGAAGCTTGGCAGGTAGCTCATGCCGAGTTCGGTGGCGCGCACGCCGAGTTCGGCGGAATGTTCCTTGTCGAAGTAGCCGCCCTGGGGCATGCGGTAGGGCATCGGATCGCCGTTCGCGTCGTCGAAGCTCTGGTAGACCTTGGCCAGGCTCTTCGGATAGTAGGTGTCGTTGCCGGCCTGCACGAAGATCATGTTCGTGATCGAGTTGACGCCGTGATTGGCGAGGATGTTCAGGCAATCCTGCTGGACGCCGTTGGCGAAATACTTGCCGCCGTTGTCCTCGATGAGCGGCAGGAACGAGACGTCCGCGCCCTTGGCGACGCCGGCGTCGTGCATCTCGAACAGGTCGACGTCGTCCACCCACGCGTGGTCCTGGCCGTTGCCGGTCCACGGGTCCTCCACATACGTCCCGTCGGTCCGGTGCAGCGTGACGGATTTCGTATAGGCCTCGTCGTGCACGGTGTTCGCGTATACGGTGATCTCGCCGGTCGCGCCGGTGGTGAACACGACGCTGACGAGCGAGTATCCGGTGGTGCCGGACGGCGCCTGCCGCAGCACCGTGCCGTCGGCGCCCCTGACGCCGATATTGATGCGGTCGCCGGTCGATTCGCGGTTGACGAGCAGACCGTCCTGACCGCGCCAGTTGTTGTGCGTCTCGGTGGAGAACGTGTCCTGGCGGTCGACCTTAGTGCGCGCGGTGAGCACGTATTTCGTGTTCGGCTTGACCGTGACGGTCTGCGCCACGGCGGCTCCGGCGGCGAGGCGGAGCGCCTTGGATCCGGTGTCGGCGTTGGCGCCGTCCACGGCGACGTCGCCGGTGGTGGTCCAGCCGTCCGTCCCCTGTTCGAAGTCCCAGTTGGCGAGCGCGTTGGCGTCGTCGGAGTCGAGTTGGAGGTTGAGGCCGTCGACGGCGAGGGCGTTCGTTCCGGCGGTGATGGTGACGGTCATCCGCCCGTTGTAGACGAGCACGTTGCGGTGCGATGTGGCGGTCCACTGGCCCGTCTTGAGATAGGCGTCGAGCTTCAGCACGGAGTCGGGGCCGCCCGTGCCGGAGACGGTGAGGTTGGCGGTGTTGCCGCCAGCCGCGCCCTTCACGTTCAGGTTGAGCGAGTAGCTGCCCTGCGGGATGCCGGTGATGGTTCAGGTGATGGATGCGCCCGCGGGCAGGTCCGCGTACCGGTCGCCTTCCGAGGCGCCGCCGGTGACGGTCGCGACGTCGCCTTTGGCGGTCCAGCCGTCCAGCCCCGATTCGAAGCCCATGTTGCTCACCGGGCGGACGGTCGCGTCGGCCGAGGTGTTGGTCACGTCGGCGGTGGCGGTGACCGCCGTGCCGGTCGCGATCATCGCGAGCGCGATGGCCGCGGCGGCGACGCCGGCCACCGCGGCGCGCGCACGGCGGGTGACGCGGGCGACGATGCCGGCGACGATGCGATGGGTGATGCCGACGATGTTGGCGACACGATGCCCCGTGCGCGGTTGCGCGTGCTGCCCGGTACCATGTTGCCCGGTACTGTGATGCCCGATACCGTGATGCCCGGCATCGGGACGATTCTGCTGGTGTGTTCCGTTCATTGGCCTGTCGATCCTTCTACGACACCTGACGGGCTCTCTCCCTCGTCAAGTGGTACAGCTGTGTACCATACAACATCGCAGGATAGCATGGAAACCGACTCTTGGTCAACCGGTGTATCACCACACCTCACCCCCTCGCACTCACGCACTCCATCCCATGGTGCGGTAAAACCCCCATGGTGCGGTCGCCGAAAACGGCTTGATTCCGCCGTTATGGAGATTGTGTGTTACCGCACCATGGGAGAGTGCGCGGGATATGCGCGGGAACGGGGGTTAGTGTTCGGCGGCGGTGAGGCGCTGGGCCACCCAGTCGACGATGTAGGGGGCGACTTCCTCGATCTGGTCGATGGCGACCTCGAACTCGTGGGGACCGCCGTACCACGGATCGACCAGGTCGATCTCGCTTTCACGGCCGGCCGGCGGCTTCGGCAGATTCGGGTCGAAGCTGCGGTACATGTGCACCTCGGCGCGCTTCGCCGGCGGCAGCATGCGCAGCAGGGCGCGCATGTGCGAGGCGGTCATCGGCAGGAACAGGTCGGTGCGGTTGATCTCGTCACGGCTGATCCGATGCGCGAAATGGTCGCGCGGGATCTCGTCGCCATAGCCGCGCTCGCGCAGCACATGCACGGCGCGCGGGTCGATCGGGTGGCTCCACTCCTCATCGGAGACGCCGCTGGACTCGACGTCCACGCGACCGGACAGGCCGCGCTCGTCGAAATAGTGGCGCAGGATGATCTCGCCCATCGGCGACCGGCAGATGTTGCCGGTGCACACGGTCATGACGGTGTACTTCTTCTCGTCGGTCATACTTCTCTTTCGGCTAACGGGAACGCACATACTTGATGAAACGGTACCGGGCGATACCGGATTCCGGCTTCTTCGGCTTCAGCCACGGCGAACGGTCGGCGACCTGCCAGCCGGCGTGGTCGTCGTCCGCGAGCGCGGCGATGTCGGGCGCGTACGTGTCGGCGTCCACGGCCGCGTCGAGCAGGGTGACGAACACCTTGTTCGCCTGCGGCAGGGCCTCCTCGAACAGCTGCGCACCGCCGATCACCCAGATCTCGGAACGGTCGAGACCGTCGTCCGGAATCGCCTCCTGGCGGGCCAGGTCGAGCGCGTCCTCCAGACTGTCGACCACGGTCGCGCCGGGTGCACGGTACTGGTGGTCATGGGAGACGACGATGTTGTCGCGGTTGGGCAGGGGCCTGTAACGCAGGTCCAGCGACTCCCAAGTGCGACGACCCATGATCACCGGGTGCGAGACGGTGAGCTCCTTGAAATGCTTCATATCCTCGGCGAGATGCCACGGCATGCCGCCCTCCAGACCGATGGCCCCCGTACGACCTTCCTTGTCGCGGGCTTCGGCCCAGATGAGGTTCACCGAGAACGTCTTGGGGAAATCGTCGCCCCAGTCCTCGGTCTCGTCGAGCCCGGCATCCCCGGGCTCGGGTTCGTGATAGCCGCTTCGGCTACTGTCATGCTCCATTTCGGACTCCTTGAGTGGGATTGGACTGGAACAGAAGTGTAATGTCAGACGGCGACGGGCGCCTTGATGGTGGGGTGGTGACGGTAGTCGAGGATATGGAAGTCCTCGTATTCGTAGTCGAAGATCGAGTCGGCCTTGTCGATCGCGATCTTCGGGTACGGGTAAGGCTCGCGCGACAGCTGTTCGAGGACCTGCTCGATGTGGTTGTCGTACACGTGGCAGTCGCCGCCGGTCCACACGAACTCGCCGGGCTCGAGGCCCGCCTGCTGCGCCATCATCAGGGTGAGCAGCGAGTAGGAGGCGATGTTGAACGGCACGCCGAGGAACATGTCGCAGCTGCGCTGGTAGAGCTGGCAGCTGAGCTTGCCGTCGGCCACGTAGAACTGGAAGAGGGCGTGGCAGGGCGGCAGGGCCATGTGCTCGACCTCGGCCGGGTTCCACGCGGAGACGATCATGCGGCGCGAATCCGGGTGATGCTTGATGAGGTCCATCACGTTGGCGATCTGGTCGATCGTGCGGTTCGGGTCGTCCGGGGTCGGGGCCGGCCAGCTGCGCCACTGCACGCCGTAGACCGGACCGAGGTCGCCGTTCTCGTCCGCCCACTCGTCCCAGATGTGCACGCCGCGCTCCTGCAGCCAGCGCACGTTCGAGGAGCCTTTGAGGAACCACAGCAGCTCGTAGGCGAGGCCCTTGAAGAACACTGTCTTCGTGGTGAGCAGCGGGAACGTGCCGTCGGACAGGTCGAAGCGGATCTGGCGGCCGAACAGGGAGATCGTGCCCGTACCGGTGCGGTCCGACTTGAGCGTGCCCTCGGTGAGGATCGTGCGCACGAGATCCTCGTACGGGGTGGGCACGTCCGTCTCGGGACGGGCGGGAATGCGGGTGCGGATGTCAGCGAGTTGTTCCGGGGTCAAAGCCATGGGCACCAGTGTAGCGTGACCCCCTCGGTCAGCCCGTGCCCCCCTCAGTCCGGCCTCCGGCCGGCCAGCTCCCCCTGAAGGGGGCGCATGCCGTCTTCCTGCTCCCCGGAAAGGGCGCATATCATCTCTTTGCTCCCCCTTTAGGGGGAGCTGGCGGCGAAGCCGGCTGAGGGGGGTTCGCTTCGGCGGATGGCGATTTGCGGCGAAGGCGGCGGTTTTCGGCTAGATTGGAGATGGTCGCGACGCGACAGGCGCGCCGCACGGATAGACGAGGAGTCATCATGGCCAAGCGACTGTGGGTGGAACGCAACAAGGACGGTTCGTGGGACGCGTTCAGCGAAGACGGCGCGCACATCAAGTTCGGCAAGGACCGCGGCCAGTTCACGCCGGGCGATCTGATGAAGATCGCGCTGGCGGGCTGCGCGGCGCTGTCCAGCCAGTTCGCGATCGAGCATACGCTGGGCGAGGGCAAGGGCGCGAAGATCGTCGTCGGCGGCACCTATGACGCGGACAACGACGCGTACATCAACTTCGACGAGCAGGTCGTCGTGGACGCCACCGGCTCCGATCTGAGCGACGAGGACGCGGCCAAGCTCAAGGAGCGCATCACCCGTCACATCGACAAGGGCTGCACGGTCAAGCACACCTACGTGCAGGAGACCCCCGTCCGCATGGAAGTGACGATCAAGAAGTAAACCAATCGCACGCAATCGGCCCCCTCTGACGAGGGGGCTGTCGAACGCAATGAGACTGGGGGAGAGATAGCTGGAACGTAACGGTTCCCGGTATCTCTCCCCCAGTCCGCTTACGCGGACAGCCCCCTCGTCAGAGGGGGCCAAAGAAGGAGCGGACAGCCCGGCCGCAATCACGGACGGCCTACGGCCGACCTCAATCGGATCAGTGTTCGGGGTCGATGGTCTTTTCGATCTGCTGGACGACCTCGGGCTTGGCCGGCTCGACCGGGACCTCCTTGACGCCGCTGATGTCGTCGAGCGGCTTCGTCGGCACTTCGGCCGGCGAGCTCGGCACGGTGTCGAGGCGGCTTTCGGCGGCCTCCACGTACTTGCGCGGCACGACGTAGACGGGGCCGACCGAGTGCTGCAGCAGGCCCTGGCTGGTGGAGCCGAGCAGCAGGCCGGTGAAGCCGCCGCGTCCGCGGGAGCCCACGACGACGACGTCATGGTCGTAGCTGGCCTTGGTGAGCGCGTCCACGGCGGAGCCGGGCACGATGCGCTTCTCGATCTTCAAATCCGGGTACTGCTCCTCGAGCGGCTTGACGCGCGTCTCCAGATCGTCCATGAAGGAGGCGTACACCTCGTCGTCGGCGCCCTTGACCTGCGCCGCCGCGGAGATGACGTCGAGCTCGGCACCCCACGCGTGCGCGAAGGAGGCGGCGATGTCGAGCGCCTTCAGACCCCACTTGGATTCGTCGGAGCCGACCGCCACCTTGGTGATCGTGTTGTTGAGGTGCATGAGGTTGCCGTCGTCGTCGGTGTAGGGCACGACGACGATCGGGCAGTACGCGTAGGCGGGCAGCGAGGAGGACGTGGTGCCGAGCAGGCGCTCGGCGAGGCCGCCCTTGCCGCGGTTGCCGATGACGATGAGGTTGTAGTTGCGCGACAGTTCGACGAACACGGACGCCGGGTCGCCGGTCACGATCAGTGTGGCCGCCTGGACGCCCTGCTCGTCGGCGATGGCCTTCGCCTTGGACAGAATCTCCTGCGCGTCGGAATGGGCCGCGTTGTCGTCGCCCATCGCGGTGTACGTGGCGTCGAAGCTGACGGCCGCATAGCTGGGCAGGGAGTATGCGCAGACGATCTGCAGCGTCAGTCCCGCATGCTTGGCATAGTTCGCCGCCCACCAGGCGGCCTTGTAGCTGGCATTCGACCCGTCAACGCCGACGAGTATGGCCTTGTCGTTGATCATGACGACCTCCTTGAGTTATACGCGATGCCGTCATGCCGTGGCGACATCGCCCCCTGTGCGTTCCACAATACCCCGTCATGGACGCATATCGTGGCTCATCTTCGTGAAATAGTTCACTCGTGTCGCGTGGAAACGGACCGGAAAACGGAAAACGCGCCGTCCCCGGAAAGGGGAGGCGCGTTGTCTCAAGAACGGGAAGCGATCCGTAACCGAACCGCCGGGTGTCGGTATTACAGGACTCGGCGGATGGAGTAGCTGGCACCGGCGAACACGTAGGCGACGGCGTTGGTGCGGATGCCGTCCGCATAGGTCTCGGCGTCGACGATCATGCCGTTGCCGAGGTAGATGCCGGAGTGGTTCGCGTTGGCGAGGATATCGCCCGGCTGGGCTTCGGCGAGGCTCGCCACAGGGGTGCCGACGGTGGCCTGCGCGCCGGAAGTGCGCGGCAGAGAGATGCCGTTCTGGGCGAAGACGTACTGCACGAAGCAGGAGCAGTCCATGTTGTACGGCGGGTTGCATCCGCCGTAGACATAACGGTCGTCGGCGGCGATGGCCAGGGCGAGCGAGATGACACCCTGCGCGTTGCCGGTCGGCGTCGGCAGGCTGGAGGTGTCGACGGAGGCGTCGCGGCTGGCGGAACGGCTGGCGGCCTGGGCCTGCGCGGTGGCCGCGGCCTGGGCGGCCTCTTCGGCGGCCTTCTTCTCGGCTTCGGCCTTGGCCTCGGCGTCCTTTTCGGCCTGGGACTTGGTCTGCGGCACGTTCAGGGACTCGATGCCGCCCCAGTTGGAATCGGACTCCACATCGGTGGAGGTGGATTCCTTGAGCAGGTTCTTGCGGGCGGTCGTGGTCTTCGGGAACGAGCGCTCGGAGGTGACCACACCGGAGGTCTGGTCGGCGGCGGTGGCGGCCGGAGCGACGGCGATGAACGTCGCGCAGGCTGCGACGGCCGCGGTGAATGCGATTACGGTTTGCTTCAAATTCTTCATCGGAACCTTACGGTAGCACCCGGGGTGCCCGGGGAGCGGAAAGCGAATCGGTAAGCGGAATCTCCGGCGATGCATCGGATGCATCGGAGACCGGACGTATCAGTGGTCAGACGTATCAGTAGTAGTCAGACGTATCAGTAGTGGATGTACTCGAAGTCGGAGACGTTCGTGTAGGTCTTCGAGTAGGTCTTGCCGTTCATCACGGAGCCGCACTCGGACGTGACGATGGAGCCGTCGGCGTTGATCTTCTCGACGATGGCGACGTGGCCGTACGTGGAGTCGGTGCCCTCCTGGCCGGCGCGGAAGACCATGATGTCGCCCACGTGGCGCGGCGTGTTGTCGACCCAGTAGCCGAGGGCGCGCGCGGAGTTTGCCCACATGTTGCCGTTGCCCATGTGCGAGCCGACCGGCAGGCCGAGCTCATGGCGGCGCACGTACACCCACCAGGTGCACTGGCTGAATTCATAGGCGTTGCCGACGTCGCCGGTGGCGTGGTTCGGGTCGAAGCCGGCGGGCAGCAGGTTGGAATCCTCGTCCATGAGCTTGGCGACGTTCTCGTTGTTCGCGAGGGACTTGGACATCTGCTTGAGGTCGATCGAGGTGCTGGCGTCGCCGAGCGACCAGGTGCCCTCGTTGGAGGTCTGCTGGGTCTGCGCGTCGGCGTCGGACTGCTGCGTGGCGTCGCTGCCGGCCACGGTGCTGGAGACCGTGTCGCCGGTGCCGGTGAGCGGGGTGCGCACGTCGGAACGGGAGGCCGCGCCCTTGACCGCCTGAATCTGCGTGGTGGTCGTCGCGGCGTCCTCGGCGACGGACAGGCCTTCGTCGGCGGGGCTGGCGAAGGCGACCGCAGTGGCCGCGGTGCCGGCCAGGGCCGCGAGGGACGCGGAGCCGACGATGAAGTTGCGACGTTCGGCCGCACGGGCCGCCTCGCGGATGGCGCGGCGCGACATCGGCGCGAGTTCGTTGAGCTTATCGGCCACCGCTTCGTCGAGACCGAGCACGGCGCCGTTGTTCCCCGCCATCTGCATGGCGATCACGGTGCCACGCGTGTGGGTGCCGCGGGAACCGGAGAACAGACCCATCAGGCTGTTCGATCCGTTGCCCTTGGCGGAAGTTCCGGCCGCCTTATGTGCCGCATGCCTCATACAGTATCAGCTCCTTGGTGGGTTGGGAGGGCACCTCTGCAGACGGCACCCTTCACCGTCACAATTCGCCACCCTACAACGACCCCCACCCTCAGGCAAATCCCCTAGGGGTGTCGAACCGGTTCGAGTCCTTCCCTCCCTCGCCTCCCCCTCATCTTCCGCGCGTCCGCCCATCGGCCGCCGCGCGGTCGATATATGGAGCACGCGACCTGAGCACCGAAGGATTGGCTAGGGTGGTGCGCATGGCCAATACAGTGAACATCCCCTCCGACATGCTGCCCGAGGACGGCCGATTCGGCTCCGGGCCCAGCAAGATCCGCCCCGAACAGGTCGCCGCGCTCGACGCCGGCGCCACCACGCTGCTGGGCACCTCCCACCGTCAGACCCCGGTGCGCCAGCTCGTCGGCTCGATTCGCGAAGGCCTCGAATCCTTCTTCCACGTGCCGGACGGCTACGAGATCGCGCTCGGCAACGGCGGCGCCAGCTGCTTCTGGGAGATCGCCTGCGCCTCGCTCATCACCCGCCAGGCCGCGTTCGGCACGTACGGATCGTTCAGCGCGAAATTCGCCGCCTCCGCCGCGGCCGCGCCGTTCCTCGAGGATCCGGTCATCTATAAGGGAGAGCCGGGCACGTACCGTCTGCCGGAGCCCACCGAGGACGTGGACGCCTACTGCTGGGCGCACAACGAGACCTCCACCGGCGTCGCCGCCCCGGTGCGCCGCGTCGAAGGCAGCGTCGAGCAGGGCGCGATCACGCTGGTCGACGGCACGTCGGCCGCCGGCGCGCTGCCCGTCGACGTCAGCCAGACCGACGCCTACTACTTCTCCCCGCAGAAGGCGTTCGGCTCGGACGGCGGCCTGTGGGTCGCGGTCCTCTCCCCCGCCGCCGTCGAACGCGCCGCACGCGTCGAGGCGAACGTGAGTCTTCCCGGCGCGAGCCGCTGGGTGCCGCCGTTCCTGTCGCTCACGAAGGCGCTGAAGAACTCGCGCAAGGACCAAACGCTCAACACGCCCGCCGTCGCCACGCTCATCATGATGGAGAACCAGGTGCGCTGGCTCAACGACAACGGCGGCATGGACTGGGCGGCCGCGCGCTGCGCCAAGTCCGCGTCGCTGCTGTACTCCTGGGCGGAACGCTCCGACTACGCGAAGCCGTTCGTCTCCGACGAGGGCGCACGCTCCCACTCGGTCGTCACCATCGACCTGGACGACGCGATCGCCGCCTCCGACGTCGTGGCCGCGCTGCGCGAGAACGGCATCGTCGACACGTCCGGATACCGCAAGCTGGGACGCAACCAGCTGCGCGTCGGCGTGTTCCCGTCGGTCGAACCGTCGGACGTCGCCGCGCTCACCGGATGCATCGACTACGTTGTCGAACACCTGTAGCCGGATCGGGCCGGAACCGCGCGACCGGGGCGGAACCCGGGGCGGAACCGCACGCGGCGCATGCTCGGCGGCGTGCGGTAAGGTGGTCGCTGTGAAATTGCGATTCGCCCCGATACTCGACCCCGCGGTGCGCAGGCCGGCGCCCAAGCCGGTGCGCGTGGATCTGCGCACCGTGTTCCTCATCGGCACCGGCCTGTGGTCCGTGGCGTTGATCGCATGCTTCGTCCTCGACGCGCTCGGATTCGACGTCGCCACGCCGCTGATCATCTGCGCGGCTGGCGTCGTCGTCGGCGTGCTCATGCTCATCTGGGAGCATTTCGACCGCTGGGACTACCGGCGTCTCGGCCAATAACGCCTCAGCGGGCGACGGGCAGGGTGAGGGTGAACGTGCTGCCCTGGCCGGGCGCGGACCATACGGCGACGGTGCCGTGGTGGGTGAGCGCCACATGCTTGACGATCGACAATCCCAATCCCACGCCGTCGGCGGTGCGCGCGCTCTGGTCGGCGCCGCGGTAGAACCGTTCGAAGATGCGCGACTGCTCCCGCTTCGGAATGCCCTTGCCCTGGTCGATCACGCGGATCACCGCGTGGCGGCGCATTTCGTCCGCCTCCACGGACACGCCCACGTACCCGCCTGACGGCGAATACTCGATCGCGTTCTCGACGAGCTTGGTCAGGGCCGTGCGGATCTGTCCGGAATCGCCGTTGACGACGAGCGAATCGTCGCCCTCCACGTTCACGTCCACGCCGAAATCGGCGATTTCACGCGCGAGCGACGCCTTCACCGCACGCACCTCGTCCATCACGTTGAGACGGTTCGCGGCGGACGGCACGATCGGCTCCTGCGCCTTGATGAGCAGCAGCAGGTCGGAGACCATGTGGTTGAGATGGTTGCTGGTCGTGCGCACCTCGCGCGCGTCCGCCTCGATGCGGGCGCGGTCGAGCCCCTTCCCGTCCTCGCCGTCGTGCTCGAGATCGTCGGCGAGACGCGACAGCGCCTCGGTCGGCCCGAGCAGCTGCTCGGACACGTTGATGATGAACGAGTCGCGGATCTGCGCGAACCGCACCGTCTCGCTCACGTCGTCGATGAGGACGACGACGTATCGCTCCCCCACGCGCCCGACCGTCACCTTCAGCCAGTTCGGGCGCCGCACGCCGGGCCGCGCGCCCGGCGCGACGCCCGCACCGGAGCGGTTCGTCGCGTCGTCGTCGCCCGACGCGACGAACCGTTCCGGCGTTTCCGTCTCCAGGTCGAAACGGCGCCTGCCGCCGGTGGCGAACACCTCGCGCACCGTCTCCACCACCTTCTCGTTGACGATGCTGTCGTCCTGGACGATGCCGAGACGGTACGATTGCGGGTTCGCGCGCACCACGTCGCCGTCGCGGTCGACGATCAGCGACGCGCTCGGCAGAATCGACAGCAGCGCCTCCGTCGACGCGTCGAGATCGTCGTCGCCGTCCGCGGCGTCGCGGCGTTTGCGCAGACCGCGCGTCTTGCGCCCGATGAGGTTGCCGAGCCATTCCGTGAACGACGCACCTCCCAGCAGACGCTCCACGATCGGTTCGACATGGTCGATGATGAACAACAGGACGGCGAGCGCGATGGCGAGACCCATCACGCCGAAGACCGACGACACGATGATCGACGGCACCGGGGAATCATACATGCGCTCCATTCTCCCACACCGGGCGTGTCGGAAGCGGCGACATGCCGTGTAGTTGAATATCCGGTGAACGTAGTGGTGAACATGCAGCCAACAGCAGATGGCGATTGCGCTACGTTGTCGCGAAAGCGGGAGTACTCGCATAAAATGGGAGAGGTTGCCGTGAGGTACGGGCTACGCCTGACCGTCGCCCGTCCATGGCCGAAGAAAGATGAAAGGCTGAAGACAATGCGCGTTATCTTTAATGAAGAGCTCAAGGCCGTGGCCGACGACCTTGACCGCATGGCGCAGGGTGTGCGCAAGTCCATCCGCGGCGCCGGCGACGCCCTGCTCAAGCAGGACGTGGAGGCCGCCCAGACCGTGATCGACGGTGACATCGAGCTGGACGCCCTCGAGGAGAGCGTCGTCGACCAGTGCGTGAAACTGCTGGCCAAGCAGAACCCGGTCGCCACCGATCTGCGCGTCGTGGTCTCCACGATGCGTCTGGCCACCACGTTCGAGCGCATGGGCGATCTCGCCAAGCACGTGGCCGAGACCGCGCGCCGCGCCTACCCCGCCTCCGCGCTGCCGGAAGGCGCGAAGGAGACGTTCCAGCAGATGCAGGACTTCCTGGACGAGACCTCCGACGACGTGGTGAGCATGCTCGCCGACCGCGACGCCAAGACCGCCGAGCGCATCATCGCCAACGATGACAAGCTCGACGCCCTGCACCACAAGACTTTCGAGTTCGCGCTTGACGAAAGCGTGGAAATCAGCCGTCAGCAGCTCATCGACGTCGTGCTGCTCGGCCGCTTCCTCGAGCGCCTCGGCGACCACGCGGTCTCCGCCGCGCGTCGCGTCGTGTTCATCGTCTCCGGTTTCGATCCGTCGAAGGAGCCAAGCCGTGACGAGGAAGGCTCAATCGAGTAAGGTTCCGTCCGGCTGTCCGGACGGATAACGAATTTCCTCCCTAGGGAGGACCCGGAACGGCGCAATGGCCTTGATTGGTCTTGCGTCGTTTTGTTATATGCGGATGGCTGGTTCAGCACCCCCTCAGTCCGGCGAAGCCGGACAGTTCCCCCTGAAAGGGGGCGCAGGCCACGTCATATGCGCCCCCTTTCAGGGGGAACTGGCGCGCGAAGCGCGACTGAGGGGGTATCGCCATACACGAAAAGGGGACGCTCCTTCTCGGAGCGTCCCCTCTCGTTACCGTGATTCAGTGACGAATCGTCGGGCTCACTTCTGGCCCTGGGCGGCGACGGCGGCGGCACCGGCGGCGGCGGCCTCCGGGTCCAGGTACTCGCCACGCGGCTTGATCGGCTTGAAGTCCTCGTCCAGCTCGTACAGCAGCGGGATGGCGGTCGGGATGTTGACCTTGGCGATCTCCTCCTCGGACAGGTTGTCGAGCATCTTGACGATGGCACGCAGCGAGTTGCCGTGGGCGGCGATCAGGACGGTCTTGCCGGCCTTGAGCTCAGGCTCGATGGCGGACTTGAAGTACGGCTCGACGCGCTTGACGACATCGGCCAGGCACTCGGCTTCCGGAACCGGATCGCCGGTGTAGCGCGGATCGTGGTTCTGCGCGTACTCGTCGTTCGGATCGATCTCGGGCGGCGGGGTCGCGTAGGAGCGGCGCCACAGCATGAACTTCTCGTCGCCGTACTCCTGACGGATCTCCGTCTTGTTCTTGCCCTGCAGAGCGCCGTAGTGACGCTCGTTGAGACGCCAGTTGCGCTCGACCGGGATCCACAGGCGATCCGCGGCGTCCAGCGCGATGTTGGCGGTGTTGATGGCGCGACGCAGCAGGGAGGTGAACACGATGTCCGGGAGGACGTTCTTCTCCTTGAGCAGCTCGCCGCCACGCTTGGCTTCGGCTTCACCCTGCTCGGTCAGCGGGACGTCGACCCAGCCGGTGAACTGATTGGTTTTGTTCCATGCGCTCTGTCCGTGACGGAGCAGTACCAGTTTGTAAGACATACGGCCAGTCTACCGCCAGTCCGGCCCAGACACGAACAATAATCCCACGTTTCTCGGCAACGTTTGGGTAAACAATCGCGCGGATGGTCGGGCGGACACCCCCTCAGTCGGCCTCCGGCCGCCAGCTCCCCCTGAAGGGGGCGCAAGAGAGAGGACCCCGCGAACGCGGACCTTTTTCTGCTCCCCCTTTCAGGGGGAGCTGTCCGGCTTTGCCGGACTGAGGGGGTAACGGATACGAAGGCCCACCGATCAGGTGACGGCGGTGATGCTCCCGTCGGGAGCGATGGCGGCGGGGAACATGAGCAGGGCGAACGCGACGGCGAACCAGAGCGCGTT
Organism: Bifidobacterium sp. LH_419; assembly: GCF_056356955.1. Lineage (NCBI taxonomy): Bacteria > Bacillati > Actinomycetota > Actinomycetes > Bifidobacteriales > Bifidobacteriaceae > Bifidobacterium > Bifidobacterium sp. LH_419. Next base: position 23,195 of record NZ_JBKEVG010000013.1, on the reverse strand, counting down.
GATGCCGGCGAACCGCAGCGCGGCGCCGTACCGGCCACGGAACACGTTCGTCACCACGCCGGCGAGGAACGCCGCCCCCAGTACGGCCACGACCGTCAGGAACAGCAATCCCAACCCCCGCATACGCCCGATATGCCCGGTCGCAACGTACGACACCCAGTCGGAGGCGCCGATGCACGGGCCCAGATACAGGATCATCGACAGGATCCACTCCCCCGCCGCGCATACGACGAGCAGAATCCTCGCGCCCCTCGCACCCAATCGCACGGCCAACGTGCGTTTGCCGTGCACGCGGTCATCGTCGATGTCACGCAGATTGTTGACCATGAGCAACATCATCGCGTTGACGCCGCAGCAGACGGCGGCGGTGATCCCCGTCCCGTCGACGCCGTAGTCGCCGGTCCACAGCATCGCACCCACGGTCCAACCGGCGGCGGCCATCGGACCGGGCACCGTGAGCGGCGTCTCGAACGCGATCCGCCACGTGCCGGGCATGCCGAAACCGTCGAAACTCCACGCGACCGCGAATTGCGTGCCGAGCGTGGCGACGAGGCCGAAGAACACGAACACGAACGGCTCGCCGAGTCCCGCGTACCCGTAGGGGTGACGGCCGCCGGTATAGAACCACCCGGCGATGACGCACAACGCGCCGACGCCGATCAGCCAGTACTGCCCGGACAGCACGGCGACGGCGAGACCGCACACGCAGGCGAGCGCTGCGGCGCAGCCGGCCGCGGCGAGCACGCGTTTCGGCGGCACCAGACCGGACGCGACGAGGCGGCGCGGCTTGCCGCTCGCCGCCTCGCTGCCGCCGCGCGACGCGTCCGTGCCGCGGACGCCGTCGGAGTAGTCGTTCGCGAAGTTGACGGCGATCTGGAGGAACAGGGCGACGCCGACGCACAGCAGCGTCATGCCGATGAACCGGACGAGCGCATCGTCGTAGGCGTACCAAGGGTCGAAGCACGGGCCTTTGGCCATCTCCATATCGGCCCAGACGCCCTCGTCGGTCGAAATGCAGCTGCGGGCGGACGAACCGAGCATCTGCCACGCGCAGGCCGCGCCGACCAGCACCGGCGCGATCGACGCGGGCAGCGTCTTCGGACGGATGCCGGACAGCCAGAGGCGCAGTGATGCGTGCGCGCTGTTCGATGATTCCCGATTCATGATGTTTCCCCCATCTATGAATTGGCCCCCTCTGACGAGGGGGCCGAAAGTGATGCTATCAGGCGACGAGGGGCTTGACGAGCGGGAAGGTGATCGTCTCGCGGATCGTCGCGCCGGTCAGGGCGATGAGCAGTCGGTCGATGCCCATGCCCATGCCGCCGGCCGGCGGCATGCCGACGCCGAGCGCCTCGAGGAAGTCCTCGTCGATGTCGCACGCCTCCTCGTCGCCGGCGAGCGCGTCCTTCGCCTGGGCGACGAAACGCTCGCGCTGCACGATCGGGTCGTTGAGCTCGGAGTAGCCGGTGGCCAGCTCGAAGCCGCGCACGTAGAGGTCCCACTTCTCGACCACGCCCGGCTTGGAGCGGTGGCCCTTGACGAGCGGGGAGGTCTCGACCGGGAAATCGCGCACGAAGGTCGGCTCGTAGAGCTTGTCCTCGTAGAAGTGCTCCCACAGGTGCTCGACGAGCTTGCCGTGGTTCTCGACCTCGTCGCGCTCGACGCCGAGCTTGTCGGCGATGGCGCCGAGATGTTCGACGGAGGTGCCCGGATGCTCGGGACCGCCGTTCGGGACGATCTCCTCGCCGAGCGCCTCGGACAGGGAGTCGTACATGCTGATCGTGCGCCATTCGCCGCCGAAGTCGTATTCGGTGCCGTCGAGCAGCGTCACCTTGTGCGAGCCGTACACGTCCATCGCGGTCTTCTGCACGAGCTCCTTGACGAGCTGGCCGATCGTGTTGTACGTGCCGTACGCCTGGTAGGCCTCGACCATCGTGAACTCGGGGGCGTGCGTGGCGTCGACGCCCTCGTTGCGGAAGTCGCGGTTGATCTCGAACACGCGGTCGATGCCGCCGACGAGGCAGCGCTTGAGGAACAGTTCCGGCGCGATGCGCAGGTAGAGGTCCAGGTCGAACGCGTTCATGTGCGTGGTGAACGGGCGGGCCGCGGCGCCGCCGTGCACGGTCTGCAGCATCGGAGTCTCGACCTCGATGAAGTCGTGGTTCGCGAACGTGTGGCGCAGCGAGGCGACCGCCTTGGAACGGTTGCGCACCATGTTGCGGATCTTCTCGTCCGCGATCATGCCGATGTACGGCTTGCGGGTGCGGGTGTCCTCGTTGAGCTCCTTGTGGAGGGCGGGCAGCGGCTGGAGCGCCTTGGCGGCGATCGCCCACTCGGTGGCGAAGACGGAGAGCTCGCCGGTCTTCGAGGAGATGACGCGGCCCTTCAAGTACAGGTGGTCGCCGAGGTCGACGAGCTGCTTGAACTGCTTGAGGGAGTCGGCGCCGATCTCCTTCTTGGAGATCATGCCCTGGATCTTCGTGCCGTCGCCGGCGGAGAGCTGCACGAAGTTGAGGCCGCCCGCGTTGCGGATGAACAGGACGCGGCCGGCGATGCCCACCATGTCCTCGGTCTCCTGGCCGGGCTCGAGCTTGCCGTCGTACTTGGCGCGCACGGATTCGATGGTGTCGGTCACATCGAGGTGGACCGGGTACGGGTTGACGCCGGACTCGAGCATCATCGCGCGCTTGGCGACGCGCATCTGCACCTGCTCGGGGTGGGCCAGCGGGCCGAACTCCTTGTTGGACGGGTCGACGGCCTCGTCCAGGGTGGCGCCGCCCTTGATCTTCTCGCGGATGGTCTCATCCTGCTTGAGCAGCATCTCCGCACGTTCCACCGTGGTCATCTGGGGGACGGCGTTCTCGACGTTCTCGTCCTCGTTCGCTTGGGATTCTTGGGTTTCACACATAGGCACACAGTCTAGCGAGAAGGCGATACACGGCGGGAAATAGGGAGGGGAATGAACGGATTGGGAGCGACGGGGTCGCACGGAATCACCCCCTCAGTCGCGCTCCGCGCGCCAGCTCCCCCTGAAGGGGGCGCAGGGATGGGAGCGGGGCAATCCGTACGCAACACCCCCTCAGTCGCACTCCGCGCGCCAGCTCCCCCGAAGGGGGCGCAGGGAAAAGCGCGGAAAACGGCGCGACACGCCGACGTTTGCATCGCTCGCCCAAACATGTAATATATCACCCGTTGCCAAACGGGCTGTAGCGCAGCTTGGTAGCGCGCTTCGTTCGGGACGAAGAGGCCGCGGGTTCAAATCCCGCCAGCCCGACAACTGAGGAACCGCTGAGAAATCAGCGGTTCCTTTTTTATTCTCTTTGGCCATGGTTCCCTCCCTGACTGTCACTGCCCCCGAAGGCCCGCCGCTCCAAATACGCAAATCCGGTATGGGGTGAGGAGTAGCGTTGCGTATAACGTTTGATGCAAACGTATTCAGAAAACGTGTTTATCAAACTTATTCGTACACCAAGGGGAATCATGAAGAGAAGTCTGCTCGCGCTGGCAGCCGGGTCGTTCATCCTCGGCGCCGCCGAATTCGTGATGATGGGCATCCTGCCGCAGGCCGCGGCCGCCACCAACGTGGATATCCCGACCGCCGGCCACTACATCTCCTCCTACGCGCTCGGCGTGTGCTTCGGCACGCTGATGCTCGTCGTCGGCCGCAAGACCCCGCCGAAGCGGCTCATCATCCTGTTCATGGTCATCGCGTTCGCCGGCAACCTGCTCTCCGCGTTCGCCGTCAACGCGCCCATGCTGCTCGTCACGCGCTTCATCGCAGGGCTCCCGCACGGCGCGTTCTTCGGCACCGCCACATTCGTCGCCAAGACGCTGGCCGACAAGGGCAAGGAGGCGCAATCCGTCTCGCTGATGGTGGCCGGACAGACCATCGCGAACATGCTCGGCGTGCCAGCCGGCACGCTGCTGGCCGAATTCCTCTCGTGGCGTCTCACGTTCGGCTTCCTCGCCGCATGGGCCGCGATGACGGTCGTCCTCGTGGCCGCCTGGGTCCCGGCCGTCGCACCGGTCAAGGACACCGGCATCAAGGGGCAGTTCCGCTTCCTCGCCAAGCCCGGCCCGTGGTTCATCATCGCGGCCATCTTCACCGGCAACGCGGGCGTGTTCTGCTGGTGGAGCTATGTCTCCCCGTGGCTGCAGAAGTCCGGCGGCTGGCAGTCCTCCCTGGTCCCGATGTTCATGATGCTCGCCGGTTTCGGCATGGTCCTCGGCGGACTGGCCGGCGGATGGGTCACCGACCACTGGCGTCACGCCGGCACCGCCGCGCTCGGCCAGTCGGTCTCCTGCCTCGGTCTGCTCATGGTGCTCGTCGTGCCGGGCAACCACGTCTCGACCACCATCCTCACCTTCTGGATCGCGTTCGGCCTGTTCTTCGTCAACGCGCCCCAGCTGCTGCTCATGGCCGAAGCCGGTCAGGGCGGCGGCGAGCTCATCGCCGGCGCCGCCGCGCAGATCGCGTTCAACTTCGGCAACGCCGTCGGTTCCGCGGTCGGCGGCATGACGCTCAACGCGTTGGCGATGAACTACCGGTTCACCGGTCTCGCCGGCCTGCAGCTCGGCATCCTCGGCGTCGCCCTGCTCGCCATCTACTCGTGGCGCTACGAGACCGACACCGACGCCATCCACCGTCTGCGCGAAGTCCACGTGTGAGAGCGGCCGTCGCGCACGCCACTCACACACGTCACGCCGCCCGCGCACCGCGCGTGGACGGCGTGCGCTTGCTCACACTTCACGGAAGTTCACCTCCCGTTCTTCCCCGTCGCCCACCCCGGCCATGTCGCGGCCGTAGCGTGGGCCGTGTCCGGATGAATCGGGCTCCATGACCGCACGGAACCCGACGGACATGACGAAGGGAATCATCATAGTGAAGCAAGTGAAGAGGAACACGCATATCGCGACGAGACTGTTCGCCGCGATGGTCGCCGCGGCGACGCTGTCCGGCGTCGGCGTCGCGACCGCCGCCGCGGGCGAGACCGCGACGAACGCGAGCGACGTCGCCGGCGCGACGGCCGCGTTCGACGCCGCGAAGTACGCGGCCACCAGCGAAGGCCGCTACGACGCCGCCGCAGCCGGCGACGACGCGACCGTCTACTCCGACGGTGCCACGCGCGCCGCCGTCAAGCCGAATCTCGTCCAGCTGCTCGGCGAATACGATGCATACTGGCAGCCGGCCACCGAAAACGCCGGCGGCAAGGTCCTGAACAAGACCGTGCTCGACCACGACGACGATTTCGTCCAGAAGATCAACAACGCGGCGGCGGAAGGCGGCGACGGCAAGACCGCTACGCCGCAGCAGCAGCGCGCGCTCGTCGACGCCGACATGAGCGCCGCCGAGACGCTGCCCGACTCGCTCGGACCGGTCCTCGGCAAGTACTTCTCCGACGGACTCGCCGACGGCAGCCTGAACAAGGTGTCCGACATCTTCAAGTACGACACGATCTCCACCTCGACCGCGAAGAAGCATTTCCAGCACCCGCGTCCGTTCGAGGACCGCACCGACGGCGGCAGGAACGAGATCACCGACATCTCCGCCGGCATCAAGCGCGTGCCCGACTGGACCGACGCGCAGGGCGACACGCACTCCGCCGAATACGACGGCCTCGCCGGATCCGGCTCGTTCCCGTCCGGCCACACGACCGGCGCCTACTCGTGGGGCGTCGCGCTGGCCGGCATGTTCCCGCAGCTCGCGCCTGAGATCCTCGCCCGCACGTCCGAGGCGGGCAACAACCGCATCGTGCTCGGCGTGCACTACCCGCTCGACATCATGGGCGGCCGCATCGACGGCGAGGTCGCGAACGGCTACTACTGGAGCACCTACTACGACAAGTACGTGAAGCCGGCCTCCGACCAGCTGCAGTCGTATCTCGCCGCCAAGTGCGTGGCGGACGGACACGCCACCAAGCAGGACTCCGACTACGCGACCGTGAGTGAGTGCGTCGGCAACCTCGGCGCGAACGCCTCGAACGGCTACACGAACGCGTTCGTCGACGTGGTGAGCAAGGAGCCGGTCACCGACCGCGCCTCCGCGCTGCGTGTCTACACGAACCGACTGACCTACGGCTTCGCGAAGACCACCGCCGGCACCGAGTTCAAGGCACCGGAAGGCTCCGCCGACCTGCTGAAGATCGCGTACCCGAAGCTGCACCGCGACCAGCGTGAGGCGATCCTCACGAAGACCGCGATCGACGGCGGCTACCCGCTCGACTCCACGTCCGACGGCTGGCAGCGCCTCAACCTGGCCGCCGCACTGAGCGCGAAGGTCACGCTGAACGAGAACGGCGACGTCGTCAAGGTCGAGCCGGGCGCGAGCGCGCCGAGCGTGATCGGCGAACAGTACGCCGACAACGGCGGCCACCCGGATTCCGACGGCAACGGCGGCTCCGGTTCCGACAAGCCCGACCAGCCGGGCAAGGACGCCAAGCAGGTGACCGTGTTCGACATCACCGACTTCCACGGCCACATCGAGACCGGCCAGTGGATCGAGGCGGCGTACAAGAAGCTCGCCGTCGACCACAACCCGGGCAACAGCGTGTTCGTCTCCAGCGGCGACCTCGTGGGCGCCTCCCCATTCGAATCCTCCTACTTCCAGGACAAGCCGACCCTTGAGATGGCGAAGGCGTGGGGTCTGAGCGTGAGCGCGCTGGGCAACCACGAGCTCGACAAGGGCACGGGCGACTTCAACGACCGCATCGCCGCCCCGCAGTACGGCGTCGACTGGGTGGCCGCGAACATCTCCGGCGGCAAGCTCACCTCCGATCGTCTCAAGCCGTACACGATCAAGACGATCAACGGCAAGAAGGTCGCGTTCGTCGGCGCCATCACCGCCGACCTCAAGAACGTGGTCTCCCCCAGCGTCATGCAGGGCGTGACCGTGACCGACCCGGTCCAGGCGGTCAACAAGGTCGCCGACCAGCTGTCCGACGGCGACGAGTCCAACGGCGAGGCGGACGCGGTCGTGGCGCTCGTCCACGAGGACGGCGACACGCTCGCCTCCGACGGCGACGGGTTCGACGCGAACGTGGACCTCGTCTACGCGGGCCACAGCCATCGCAACGAGTCCGGCGCCACCACGAAGTCCGGCGCGCCGATCATCGAGGCCGGCAGCTACGGCCGTGACGCGGCCGCGCAGGACCTCTACATCGACGGCTCCGGCAAGGATGCGAAGGTCACCGTGCAGAACGCCTCGCAGTACGCCGTCACGTACGTGACGAACAAGGACGGCACCGCGCCGTCCAAGGGCTTCGAGGGCGACGACAACGGTCCGGCCGCGAAGGTCTACAAGCAGGCCCAGGCGGATTCCGCCGCGGCCGGCGAGCAGGTCATCGGCACCATCGACAAGTCCGCGGACTTCGCGAAGGGCGACTGGTCGGCCGAGACCCAGCTCGGCACGCTGAACGCGGATGCGGCGCTCGAATCCGCGAAGAAGACGGAAGTCGGCAAGAACGCGACCATCGGCTTCATTAACCCGGGCGGCCTGCGCACCGACAACCTCGATCTTGACGGCAACAAGCAGATCACCGTCAAGGAGGCGTACAGCATGCTCCCGTTCGGCAACGACAACAGCGTGGTCGACCTGACCGGCAAGCAGCTCAAGACGGTGCTCGCCCAGCAGTGGCAGATCAAGGACGGCAAGTCCAGCGTGACGCGCCTCGGCATCTCGTCGAACGTGACGTTCGTCTACACGCTCGCGCCCGACGCGAACACCAAGGCGCCGGTCGCGACCGTCACCGACGTGTTCGTCGACGGCAAGCCGATCAAGGACGACGACACGGTCACCGTGGCCGCCAACTCGTTCCTGCTTTCCGGCGGCGACGGGTTCACCGGATTCACCGCGCAGGGCGCGCCGCGCCTGACCGGCACGGTCGACGTGCAGGGGCTCATCGACTACCTGGGCGCCCATCCGGGCGTCAAGGGCGACGAGTCGCCCGCCGGCGTGGAGCTGACGGCCTCGTCCGTCGAAGGGAACACCGCGAAGCTCACGTTCGCCCTGCCGGTGTACGCGAACGGCCCGAAGCCGCTCGCACTCGGCCTGTACGTCAACGGCGTGGACTTCGGCGTCAACGAGCTCGGCTCGGCGAAGCCCTCCGAGTTCACGGTGACGAAGACGCTGACCGCCGATGAGCAGGCGAAGTTCGGCACCGCGGTCGCTTCGGTGAACCCGCAGCTGCTCTACACGCAGGACGAGATCGACGCCGCCAAGAAGGCGCACGCCAACGGTGGCCAAGGCGGCCAGCCCGGTGGCCAGGGCGGCCAAGGCGGCCAAGGCGGCCAAGGCGACAATACGCCGCAGAACCCGACGCCCGGCAAGGGCAACGGCGGCACCGGCGCGAACGGCGCCGCCAAGGGCAACACCGCCAAGGGCAATGGCCTGTCCAACACCGGCGCGTCCGTGGCGGTCGTCGCCGCGGTGGTCGTGCTGCTGGCCACCGCCGGCGGCGTGACCGTCGCCGCGCGTCGCCGTCAGCAGCGCTGACACTGGTTTCGGTGATTCGGTTTCCATCGAAACTGAATCGGAAATCGAATCCGCTGGCCGGGACCTTCCAAGGCCCGGACCACGATCTCCCGGAGAGCCCCGCAGATACGGGGCTCTTCCCGTTCTTGCGTCCCCGATTCGGGAGCAATGGCCTTGTTTCCCGACAACGGGACACCACGGCGGCGCATCATGGCAAGACGGCAACGGTATCGCGGTAGGACGGCAACGGTATCGCCGTAGGATGGCAAGACCGCCCGGAATCTCCCGGTGTAACGACACTCACAGCGTGCGGCGGGAACGGTCACAGTACGCTGGAAGTCAGTGATGGACGACATTCGCGATGGAGGGAACAAATCGATGGCCGATGATGCAGTGGACGCCGACGCGATCGACGGGATGGAATCGTTTGCAGACAATGCCGCGATGAACACGGATCTGGAGGCGGCGCTGGAGCAGATGGCGGCGAAGCACGCGCACGATTTCGACGCACCGCAGGACAACACGCAGAACACACAGAACACGCAGAACACACAGAACGAAGGCGGCAACGCATCCGATGACGCGCGCGACGAGGACACCGCCGCCCGCCCGTTCGACGTGAACGGGTTCCTCAAGGGTCTGGACGCGATCTTCGCGGCGCACGACGCGGCGGAGAAGGCCGGGCCGTACCTCGAACAGGCGGCAATCGACGCGGAGAACGCGGGCGACGAGGCGGGACTGCTCACCGTGCTCAACGAGACGATGGGCTTCTACCGGTCGCAGGGCCGGCACGAGGAGAACCAGTGGATTGTGCAGCGGGCCATCGAGCTCGCCCTGCACATGGGGCTCGAAGGCACCGAAGCGTGGGCGACGACGCTCATCAACTGCGCGACCGCGATGCGCGCCGCGAAACATTACGACCAGTCGGAGGACCTGTACCGGCAGGCGCTGGCATGCGCGGAACGCAACTACGATCCGACCGACCGGCGGCTCGCCGCGCTGCACAACAATCTGTCGATGCTGTACAGCGAGACCGGCCGCATCGACAAGGCGGAAGCCGAACTGCGCGAGGCGCTGCGCATCATCGAATCGTCGAGCGTGAACCCGGACGCGGACATCGACGTGGCCTCGTCACACACGAATCTCGCGCTCGTGCTGCTGGAGGAGCACAAACTGGAGGAGGCGGACCGGCACGCGTCGAAGGCGCTGGAGATCTACGCGGCCGGGCATCTCGAACATTCGGCGCACTACGCGTCCGCGCTGGCCGGACTCGCGCAGGTACGGTACACGCAGGAACGGTACGCGGACGCGGTCGCGTACTACCGTCACGCACTCGCCGTGATCGCGGAATGTTACGGCACGGACACGGACTACTACCGGATCACCGAAGCGAACCTCAACGAGGCCGCGGCGAAGGCGGGGGCGGAGTCTCTCCCCCACCCGGCTACGCCGGGAGCCCCCTCGTCAGAGGGGGCCAAGGCGGAACAAGACGGAGCCTCTTCCCTGCCTTCCGCCGGCGGGAGCGGGGATGTGGCCCCCTCTGACGAGGGGGCTGTCGCCGGAGGCGACTGGGGAAGAGACCACGCAGCCACCGCAACGCCGACCGCAACGCCAATCACGGCGCAAACCGCAACGTCGACCACACCACATACTGAGTCGCAATCACCCATCTCCGGCCTCAAACTCGCGAAAGCGTACTGGGAGGAGATCGGGCGTCCGATGGTGCGGGCGAAATACCCGGAGTATGCGGACCGCATCGCCGCCGGTCTCGTCGGGCACGGATCGGAATGTTACGGCTTCGACGACACGTATTCGCACGACCACGATTTCGGCCCGCGATTCTGCCTGTGGCTCACCGACGACGACTACGCGGCGATCGGCGCGCGATTGCAGGCCGACTACGATGCGCTCCCCCGCGACTTCCGTGGCTACGTGCGTCCGTCCGCCGCCGCGGACGAGCCGACGGACACGGCAAACGCCACCATCGACGATGCCACCACCACCGACGCGACGGTCAATCCGGCCGAATCCTCGCCGCTCACGCCGCGCGCGCAGGGCGCGTTCCGGCGTGACGGCGTGTTCCGCATCGGCGATTTCTTCGAGTCGATCACCGGATACCGCGAGGCCCCGGCGGCCGATGCGCCGCACGAGTGGCTGATGCTCGACGAGGCGACGCTCGCCGCCGCGACGAACGGCCAGGTGTTCGCCGACCCGATCGGCGCGTTCTCGCAGGCACGTCAGGGGTTCAAGGACATGCCGGAGGACGTGCGTCTCGCGCTGATTTCCAAGCGGCTCGGCATGATCGCGCAGGCGGGGCAATACAATCTGCCGCGCAATCTCAAGCGCGGCGACGGCGCGGCCGCCTGGCTTGCGATCGCCGAGTTCGTGGATGCGGCCGCTTCGCTCGTGTTCCTCGTCAACAAGCCGATGGTCGCCGGCTACCTGCCGTACTACAAGTGGCGGTTCGCCGCGCTGCGCAAACTGTCCGGCGGCATGTTCGCACGCCTCGGCGACGTGTGCGGCAATCTGGAATCGGTGATGCGTCTCGCTTCCGCCGCCTGCTACGGCGGCGCGGGCTTCGGCGAAGGCGGCAAGGGCTCCGCGCCGGCGGCCGAGTCCATCGAACGCCTCGTCGAGGAGGTGGCGGCATCCATCGTCAAGGAGCTCAGACGCGACGGGCTCACCCGCTCGGATGAGACCTTCCTCGAATGGCAACGGCCGTACGTCGAGGAGCATATCGAATCCAGCGCCGCATGCCTGCATAGTCTGTAAGGTCTGTAAGGAGCATCAGCGATGAGCGAATCGAACGACACCACCGAAACCGACACCACCGAAACCACCGTGCTGCGCGAGCGGATCGTGCGATTGGAGTGGGACCAGTTCCAACGCACGAACAACGAGGGCGGACGCGCCGCATGCCAAGGCAACTGGCCGGTGTTCCACCAGATGCGCCTCGCCCAGTTCCTCACGTGGGACCGGCCGCTGCTCGAATCCTATGCGGACGACCTCGTCGAGGCGGACCGCATCGGACGCAATCTCGTCACCGAGAAATACGGGCGCATGATGGTCTCGACCGCACCGGACGAGTACGCGCGGAACATCGAACCGTACATTCCGCGGCTATCCGGGGGACGCGTCGCGCGGCAGGAGCGGGTCATCGCGACGCAGGTCGCGTGGGCGCGCGACTTCCGCGCACGCTACCCGAAGCTCGGCGAGGCGATGCGCGTGCTCACTACCAGCGAGGACACGCCCATGGCGACTTCGTTCGAGACGTATCTGCGCGGCGAGCTCGGCACATATTCGGACCGCACGTTCGCGCTGTACGAGGCGATGATCGCGGGACGCGCGGCGGACAGCGGCCGTGACTGGCCCCTGGCGGGGTCTCTCCCCCAGTCGGCTTCGCCGACAGCCCCCTCGTCAGAGGGGGCCAGTGCGGCGGACGGCGGCGAACATATCGCGAACATCACCGAGGAGACGCTGCTGCACACCGTGCGGCTCGGCGGATTCTCGGGCCTCGACGAGGCGGAGGCCGCGCAGGCCTCGGCATGAATCACCCACCGCGAGCCAGCTGGCCCCGACCCATCGCGAGCGCGCGGCAGTGCGTCCAGGCATCACCCCGCAAAGGTCTATCTGCGTTGCAGGGGGTACACGCGTCCTACCGCAGACACCTATCCGCGTTACGAGGGGTATCTCGAATGGCGTATCCGGGCAATAACCAACGTCGTTCCGCCACGAATACCCCGTAACAACCACACTCGGTACCCCTCTCAAGCCAGTTGCCCTTCGTGACGGAGCGAGATGTACCCCTCTCGATGAAGATAGCCGCATCCGAGCCGGCCTGAACGCGTCCAAACAGGTCCATCCCGTCCAATCGGCCCCAAAGACAAGCCAGCCGTCCCGAATCGGGGCGACGCGAGAGGCACCGAAGGACGCCCCGCCGGCGTCACGGGGTGAACAGCCCCCAGAACGCCATGACGACCAATGCGAGCAGCATGCCGGCGAGCGCGAGGAACGCGGCGAGCCAGTGCCAGCGGCCGACGAGCCACGTGGAGTGGAGTCCTGCCGTCGGGTAGAGGCCGTGCGCGAGGTAGGCGCGGCGGACGCGCCACGCGTCCCACAGCCGCACGATGAGCCATGCGCACATCACGGCGCAGATCACGCCGCCGACCCGCAGCGCGATGAATCCGGCCTCCATGAGCGTCGAGTCGCGGCTCACGGTCAGCGCGCTCACGCCCACGTAGGAGAGATATGCGGCGAGCACGACGAGCGTCAGCGTCGTCGCGGCGATTCCCCAGCCGAGGATCCGCCGCAATGCGCGCGAGTACCCGACGTTGCGCACGTACGCACGGCTCGTGCCGGGCCACGACCGCGCGGCGTCCGTCCTGCGGCCGTCCCGGATTCCGCGGCCGTCACGTCCGTCACGCCAGTCGCGTCCGTCACGCGCGCGCGATTCGTTCGCCCGTCGCCGTCCGATTGCGGGGAACCTGCCTCGCAGGCCGCCGGCCACGTTCGCCGCGCCTTGCGCGCGCAGTGCGGCGAGCCGGCGGCGACGCGCGATCTCGAAGCAGCCGAAGCCGATCGTCATGACGATGACGGCCGCGAAGCAGAGCACCGAGGCGGCGGTAAGCGCGACGAGCACGCCGAGCGAGCCGATGATGCCGGACGATGTGTCGCGCGGCGCGACGTACTGCTGGTGCGGTGTCGCGCCGGCGATCCGCGGCGTGGTCCAGCCGTCGGCCGGCGTTCCCGCCGCGACGCCGTTCACCCAGTCGGCGAGGTCGCGCGTGTAGCCGTCGGCGAGCGGGAGGCCGGCGGTGAAGAGGCCTCGGCCGGCGCGCATCTGATGGTTGGCGGCGTAGTAGCGGACGGTCACGTTGCGGTTGCCGTGGCGCGCGGCGTCGTGGATGATGGTGCGCGCGCCCTGTTCGATCGGCATGGCGGTGTCGTAGACGCCGTAGTCGACGAGCACGGGCATGGTGAGCGAGCCGCGCACCGCGTCGGCGTCGAAGTCGGCGTAGCGCAGGTCAAACGGCGCGAAGTCGAGGGAGAGGAGTTTGGCGACGTCCTTGACGATCGGCTGTGGCGCGCCGGCCTGCCGCGCGTAGGCGCTCACGGCCATCGCCATCTGTTCGCGGCCTTTGTAGACAGGTGCGGAGGCGAGGATGCTGAAGGCGATGTCGCGGCGTTGCGACGTCATGAGCATGGAGATCCACGTGCCTTCGGATTCGGCGTACAGTCCGGTTTTCGCGGCGTCGACGCCGGGGATGAGTTCGAGCAGGTCGAGCGCGGTCGTATAGTCGCGCGCGAACCGTGGGTAGTCGCGGTGGAGCGGCGTGTAGTCGGCGGTGCGTTTGGCGGGGACGAGTGTGACGATGCCGGCGGAGGCCATCGCGTTGGCGATGTCGCCGAAGTCGTCGGCCGTGCCGGTGCCGGAGCCGTGGATGAACAGGCACGCGGGCCGCCTGCCGGACGCGTCGACCGGTTCGCGCAGGATGGCGGGCACGCTGTCGCCGTCATCCAGGTGGATGGTGAGTTCGCGTGTGCGCGTGCGGTAGGCGCCCTGGTGGTCGGCGAGGAAGGATGACGGGGATGGATTGGGTGCGGCAGGGTTCGCGGCGGCGGTGACGTTGTCGGCGGGGATGGCGGAAGGATTCGCGATGATGGATGTGTCCGCGGATGCGACCGTGATGTGGTCGGTGTAGGGTTCGGGCCGCCACTGCGGCATCATCAGCATGCCGAGCGCGGCGAGGACGGCGATCAGGACGACAGCGGTGCCGGCGATCCTCCACACCGTGCGCCACGCGTCCATCGCCCGCTCCTTTCCTCTGATCCTCTACTGGCTGCTCCGCGATACCTCATGGTTGCACCGGCGCGGATTGCACCGGTTTCACTGTGCGTCACTCTAGTTCCCTCCCCCGCAGGACACGCCTTCATGGAGCGGGGATATACCCCCTCAGTCAGCCTACGGCTGACAGCTCCCCCTGAAGGGGGCGCAAGGAGCCGAGCGCCATGGGTCGTTTCGCTATCCTGCGCCCCCTTGAGGGGGAGCTGGCGCGCGAAGCGCGGCTGAGGGGGGCCAAACCAGCGCTACTGCTTGTTGCGACCGGTTACGGCTTTGGCGATGGCCCAGATGATGGCGACGAGGATGAGGACCACGCCGACGCCACCGAAGAACAGGGCGGTCAAGGTCTGCGGGTCGATGGCAACCATCCAAGTGGTGACGTCGGGCAGCCGCAGGCCGAGCAGCACTCCGAACGCGCCGACAAGGATGCCGATCACGCCGAACAGGATGGTCGGCACGCTCGGCCCGGTCGGGGTGATCGTCGCGGGCGCGGCGGCTGTGGGTTGCGCGGGGGCCGCAGGCTGCGTAGGAGCCGACGGCACCGTGGAATCCGACGGTGTCGGTTCAGGTGTCGATCCGGGCTTCGTTTCGGGTTCCGGCTCGTCGTCGGAGACGCCCATCAGGCGGGTGAGCGGGGTGTTGAGGTCGACGAACGGCGTGGAGACCGGCTGCGTGGCGTCATCCTTCGCGGCCGAGTCGTCCTTCGCCGTCGCATCGGATTTCGCCGTCGCCGCAGTCTCAGCCGTCGCTGCGATCTCGTCCGTCGCCTCAGTCTCGGCGAGGACGGCGGTGTCGGCGGTCTGGTCGGCGGCGGGGATCGGCTTGTCGAGGACCTGTTCGGTGGGCGGGGCGACGTCCGGCTTGGCGCCGGCGGGCGCGGGCATGGCCTGCGTGTCGACGATGTCCTGCAGGGAGTGGTTGCGCGAGTCGTCGAATCCCTTGTCCGCGGCGGCCTGTTCCTCGGCCTGCTCGGCAGCCTGCCCCGCGGGCATGGCCTGCGTGTCCATCGTCCGGATGTTCGTGGTCGTGTCCAGAGTCTTGTCGTCAGTCATCGGAATGCTCCTTCTTGCCGGCCGCACCGGAACCGTTATCGCTGGAGGCGGTCGTGGTGCCGTTCTGCACGGCGTAGTGTTCGCGGGTCGTGAGGTCGAGCGAGGCGACGTCGCCCTTCGAGATCTGCTTGACGAAGTCGGCGTAGCCGGGCAGCACGGTCTCGGAGGCGTAGCGCACGGTCACCTTGCCGGAGACGCCGGAGGTGAAGTTGATGAGGAACGAGCTTTCGTCGGTCTTGCCGTTGCCCTGCCAGTCGTAGTTGTCCGGCTGGTAGCCGTCCGAGTTCATCATGCTGTCGTCGTGGTTGTCGCGGACTCCGGCCATGCGCTCGAGGAACGGGACCTCCAGCGTCGTCGCGCCGTTGTTGCGCACGACCTGGCTGTAGCCGCCCATCGAATCGGACTGCATGAAGACGAATCCGCCGGAGCCGAACGCGTACGGGCACCCGTCGGGCAGCGTCACGTACACGTGCGCGTTGCGCACGGACAGGTCGATCTGCCCGGCCGGGCAGCCGACCTTGTACTTGTTCACCTGATTGCCGCCGTAGTTCCAGTTGCCGTATTCGCTCAGGTCGATGTTCGCGACGCTCAGGTCGTAGTCGACGCCTTGGAAGTGGACGCCTTGCTCGAGCCGGCGGAAGTTCTGCGGACTGGAATCGGCGACCCAGTAGTTCATGTTCGCGTTGAGGCCGCTGGTGGCGGACCAGTAGTCGTGCTCGGCGTTCTCGTCGAGACGCGCCTGCACGGCGACCATCCCGTATGCGTTCTCGGATCCGGCGCTCGATCCGGCTCCCAGTCGCACCTCGGTGTAGCCGTTGCGGACGTTGTTGATGTCGTAGGTCGAGTAGCCGGCGACGCCGGTCGCGACGATCATGCAGCAGGCGACGAATCCGGCGATGAGCGCGAGCGGGATAAGTCCGCCGGAGCGGCGCCCCACAGCACCGAGGATGACAAGCAGCACGCCCATCGCGATGCACACGGCGGAGATCCACACGGTCATCATCGTGACCGCGTTGACGATGCTTTCGCCGGTGTGGCTGTCGGCATACCCGTGCTCCATGGCGAGCATCACGGCCGCGCCGGAGACGAGCGACAATCCCATGACGAGCAGGACGAGCAGCGGCCCGGCCGGCTTGCGGCGCACGCGGCGCGGCGCAGGAGCGACGGGAGCGGGAGGCGCGACAGGTGCGACGGGAGCGGCCATCGCCGGCGCGGCATAGACCGGACCGGTACCCGCCGGCACCGGCCCCGGATTCACCGGCCTACCGGAGTCCGCCGGAAAGGGGGCGTGCGACGCGCCTTGGGGAGGCACCTGGCCGTTCACCGTACCGGGGACGGGACCAGCCGCGGGACCGGCCGCGGGACCGCCGGGGTACGCATATCCTCCCGGATACGCGGGTCCAGGCCCGCCCGGGTACGCGCCACCGGCCGCAGGTCCGCCCGGATACCCGCGCGGCGGCACCGGCGTGTACGGCCCGTTCGGCCCTTCCTTGCGATAGCCGTACCCGTAGCCGTGCTGCTGGCGCATGCCGCTCTGGCAGATGGCCCACAACGCGACGGCGGCGACGGCGATCGCCACCCATCCGGTGCCGACGATGAGCACGGTGACGCCGAGCATCACGAACGCGCCCAGACAGTTCCAATCCCACCTGCCGGCGACGAGCTCCTCGGCGAGGATGCGCCCGTCGCGCGCATCCGGCAGCATCAGCCACGCGAACGCGTACAGGGCCATACCGAAGCCGAACAGGAAGGTGAAGACGATCATCAGGGCCCGCACGAGCGTCGGGCTCCATCCGAGGCGGGCGGCGATGCCGCTGCACACGCCGCCGATCCAACGGTCGTCGCCGCGCACCACGCCGGAGGCGCGGAACCAGGCGAACACCTTGGGAAGAATCTTGTTGTTTTCGTTCATGCCTCCATTACAGCAGCCGTGCGCTTGCACAGCCGTCGGGGAAACCCCTGATTCTTCCCTGAACCCCGGCTAGGAATCCTGATTCCGCACCCCGAAGCGGGCACAATGGAAGCATGACCTCACCGAATCTCCCGCCGCTGCGCCCGGCGAAGCTCCCACTCATGCGCCCGACCCGCGGCCGCATGCTCGCCGGCGTCTGCCGGGGCGTCGCCCTGCATCTGGGCGTGCCCGTCGTCTGGGTGCGGCTCGCGTTCGTCGCGCTCACGTTCCTGTGGGGCGCGGGCGTCGCCGCCTACCTGTTCCTGTGGATGTTCGTTCCCGTGGGCGATCCGTTCGCCGCGGCCGCGGCGGCCGCCCAGGCGCAGGCCACGCCGGTCGCGAGCGCACCGCTCGCCGCCGGCAACCGCGACACGGCAACCGGCCGCACGCGCGCCGAATCGGCCGCCGAGGCGATGCATGGTTCGACGGAGAACGTGGCCGCCGCGATCCGCCGCATCCCGCTGCCGACGCTCGTCGCGTGCGTCGGTCTCGCGCTCGTCGCGATGAGCGTCGCGTTGGGCGGTACGGACCATGCCGACCTCATCATGCCGCTGCTGCTCGCCGCGTGCGGGCTCATCGCCGCGTGGTCGCGGTTCGATGCGAAGCAGGGACGCATCCCGACGATGGTCGCCGGCCTTATCCTCATCTTCCTCGCCTATGTGGCGTACGTGACGACCGTCATGTATTCGGGCACACCGTTCCCCCGCCGCATCATCGTCGCCGGTTTTCTCATGCTCGTCGGCGTCGTGCTCGCGATCCTGCCGTGGGCGGGCGCGACGCTGCGCACGCTGACCGCCGAGCGCGCGATGAAGGAGCGCGAGGAAGAGCGCGCCGACATGACCGCCCACCTGCATGACGGCGTGCTGCAGACGCTCGCCCTCATCCAGCTGCACAGCGCGGAACCGGACATGGTGTTCACGCTCGCCCGCGCGCAGGAGCGCGAGCTGCGCGCGTGGCTGTACCAGGAGCGCGTCACGTCGGATCGTTCGGTGAGCGCCGGTGTGAAGGCGATCGCCGCCGAGGTGGAGGACGGTCACGGCCGTCCGATCGACGTCGTGACCGTCGGCGACGCGCGTCCAAGCGCCACGACGGACGCGCTGCTCGACGCGACGCGGCAGGCGCTCGTCAACGCGGTCACGCACGGCGGCGAGCCGGTGTCCGTCTACTGCGAGGCGGGCGCGCGGGCGGTCGAGGTGTACGTGCGCGACCACGGCGACGGTTTCGACGTGGACGCGATCCCACCGGACCGTCTCGGCATCCGCGAGTCGATCGTCGGCCGCGTGCGTCGCCGCGGCGGTACAGTGGAGATCGTGTCGCGGCCCGGGTGGGGCACGGAAGTGCGCATGCGCATGCCGGTCGCGGCCGTGCCGGGAGGCGACGGCGCGACCGGCGGCGCGCACGCGACGGAGAAGGAGGAACGATGACCGGACAGGACGACGCGACGACGGGCACGACGACCGCGGGCGGAGACGCGCGGATCCGCGTGGCGGTGGTCGACGACCATGAGATGTTCCGCGCGGGCGTGACCGCCACGCTGCGCACCGAATTCGACATCGTCGGCCAGGGCGCGGACGTGGACGGTTCGATCGCGATGATCGCGCGGACCAAGCCGGACGTGGTGCTGCTCGACGTGCATGTGCCGGGCGGCGCGGGCGGCGGAGGCGCGGAGATCCTGCTCAAGTCGAAGGCGTACTCCCCCGATTCGGCATTCCTCGCGCTGTCGGTGTCCGACGCGCCGCAGGACGTGGGCGCGGTGATCCGCGCCGGCGCGCGCGGCTACGTGACCAAGACGATCACCGGCGCGGACCTCATCTCGTCGATCAAGCAGGTGCACGAGGGCTACGCGGTGTTCTCGCCGAAGCTCGCCGGATTCGTGCTGTCCGCGTTCCAGGGCGCGGGGCCGGCCGGCGGGTTCGGCGGCGGTGCGGGTGCCGGCGCGGCCGGAACGGATGCCGCGGGGTCGGGCTTCGGTGCGAACGCCGCCGGCTACCCGCCGCACGACGAGGAGCTCGACCGGCTCTCCCGCCGCGAACAGGACGTGATGCGCCTGATCGCGCGCGGCTACACGTACAAGGAGGTCGCCGCCGAGCTGTTCATCTCCGTGAAGACCGTGGAGACGCATATGAGCGCCGTGCTGCGCAAGCTCCAGCTGTCGAACCGCACCGAGCTGACCCGGTGGGCGGCCGACCGTAGAATCGTGTGAATGACCGATGACGAATCCGTCCAGATGACCACGCGGGGGATCTCGCAATCCTCCGCATCCCCGCGCCCTCGCCGCGCGCGCAACATGCGCGTGGAGATGCTGCGCGTCGCCGCAATCGTCGGCATCGCCGTGTTCCACACGTTCCAGCCGTGGTTCACCGTGGTCGCCGCGTCCACGCCGATCGACCGGCTGCCGGCGGAACTGCAGCCGGTCGCGGCGAGTCCGGCGGCGATGTGGGTGCTCGGCATGACCGCGCTGCTCGGCGCATGCGGCAACCATATCTTCTACATGATCTCCGGGTTCTATCTCGTCCCGTCCGCGGCGACGAAGCCGCTGCGCGCGCAGGCCGCGGCGACGGCGCGACGTGCCGCGATCATCGTCCTGTCCGTGCTGTTCTACGTCGCCGTATGCGCCGTGATCAACCTGTTCACGCCGGTCGCCGGCTTCGGCACCGCGGGATGGTGGGGCATGGGTCTCGAATTTGTCTGGCTGTATCTCGTGTTCGTCGTCGTCGCGCCGGCCGCGGCGTGGCTGTTCGCGCGCATGGACGCGCGAACCCGCCACGCGCTGGCCGCGCTCGCGCTCGTGGCCGTGTTCGCGCTGAACGCGTACATCGCGTTCAGCGCGCCGGAGGGCGGCCGCGGACTGACCGACTGGCGCAAGCTGATGAGCGCCGTCACGTATCTGGCGACGTTCCTGTTCGCCGGCATCCTCGGCATGGACGTGCGTGCGGGCCGCGCGCCGTCGCCGCGGTTCTGGCGGCGCGCGCTCGTCGTGGTCGTCACCGTGACGGCGGCGCTCGAGGCCGCGTTCGCCGTGACCGGCGCGCGCGGGCTGCTGATGGCGATGTCGTTCAAATCGACGTCGCTCGTCTCGTTCCTTGCCGCATGGTTCGCGCTGATGGCGGCGGCGACCGGCGGCGACGCGCGTCGCGACGCCGGTCGCGCGGACGGCGACGGTCCGGCGCGGCCGCGTCCGGCCGTGCGTTTCGCGGCCAGCCTCGCGTCCGGCATCCTCGGCTTCTACATCGCGCAGTCGCTGATGAACGGCCTGTGGCATGACGCGTGCACGGCGTTCATGACGTCGCTCGCCGCGCACGGCGGCGCGGGCGTCGCCGGCGCAATCGCGTTCGGCGTCGCGTTCTCGGCGGCGTTCGTGCTCGTGGTGACGATGGTGGACCGGTTCACGCGCCAGCCGCTGCTGCGTGTGATGCGGTTGCTGCGATAGACTGTTGCGCGGTTGAACGACGGTTCCGACGACGATCGGGGATTGGTTTCCATGGCTCAGATTTCGATGATTCACCAGCGGATTCAACGGCGCGACCGCATCATCCGATGGGCGCCGGCCGTGGCGGGACTGCTGGGCGTGGTCGCCGCGTTCTGCATCGTGCTCGCGTGGTTCCCGACGGCCGTGTGGGACAAGCCGATCCAGGGCATCGACGCGCCGTCGCACTACTACTTCATCCGCAAACTGCTCAACCGCGGGCCGAGCGTGCTGCTCACACTGCAGCCGCATGACGGCTTCTACCCGCCGCTGTTCCACACGCTCGCCGCGCTGATCGTGAAGGTCGGCGGGGCGCTCGGCATCCCCGCGCTCACCGGGAACCTGGCGGTCGTCGTCGCGGTGAACTGCGTGTGGATCCTCGGCGCCGGGCTCCTGTGGCCGCTCGGCATGACGCTGCTGTGCGGCTATTTCCTGCGCGACGCGTCGCTCGGCACACGATGCGCGTTGAACCTCGTCATGCCGATCCTCGCGGTCTCGTCGGGCACGAACCCGTACCAGATGCTGTACGCGGGGCCGCTGCTCGCCTACGGATTGGGCAGCAACCTGCTGCCGTTCCTGCTGCTCGCCACGCTGCACCTGCTGGACGCGCTGGTGGACGTGTTCGCGGCGCGGGCGGATGCGCGCGCGGCGGGCGGCGCCGGCCTGGGCAACGCGGGCAAGGGCGCGAAGCGGCGGCTGCCGGCGGCGCTGCGCGCGCGGCTGCTGCGCACGCTCGCCCTGACCGCGCTGGCCGGATTCCTCGTGGCGGCCACGCAGCCGAAGCTGATCTTCACGTACATCCTCATCATGCTGCCGTTCGTGCTGGTGCGCATGCCGTGGAGGCTGATCGCCGGCGTGTTCGCGGCGCTCGCCGTGGGCGCGGTCGCGTTCTTCGTCTACGCGTTCACGTTCATCAAATCGGACAAATACTTCCATCCGGAACGCTGGTTCCACACGCACAAGCCGGACATGTCGCTGCGCACGTCGCTCACCTACGCGTTCACCGACGGCATGGTCTCCGGCGACCCGGCGAACGGGCTGATCTCGTTCAACATCCCGACCGTGGCCGGCTGGGCGATGATGATCCTGCTCATCGGATCGATCGCGGTCGCGGGCGTCGCGGTGGCGCGCTGGTGGCGCGGGCACGGTCGCGGACGCGGGCACGGGCACATCGTCGACGACGACTGTCGTACCGGCACGATCGCGTTGTCGCTGATCCTGTCGTTCCTGTTCGTCCTGTTCGTCTTCGAATGCAGCGCGACGTTCACCGGCGCGATCCCGAACATCGTCACCGCGGTCTGGTACCGCAACGAAGTGCGCACGATGACGTTCCTGCCCTACGTCATCCTCCCGCTCATCGCGTTCGCCGCCGCGCGGCTCGACGCGCGGATCGGCGCGGACGATGCGGACGATGCCGAAGCCAAGGTGGCCGCCGCGATCATCGCGCCGGATGCCGATACGACCACAATCGACGGGTCGGACGGAGCGGCGGCAGGCGCCGGAACCGAAACCGAAACGACGGACACGACCGCGACCGACGCCGGTACGCAAGACGAGGCCGCCGACGCGCGCGAGGCCGGTTCCGGCGCGGCGAAGACGCGACGCCGGAACCGCCTGACGCGCGGCGTCGCGGCGGCGGGCGCCGTGCTGCTGGCCGTCGCGATGGTCGCCGCCCAGGCGGACAGCCCGGTCAAGACGGAGATGCGCGCGGCGCTGACCGACGCGGCCCGGCTCGACAAGGTCGACCCGACCGAACAGCTGACCGGCGACAAGCTCGACGCGCTCACCCGCGTGGTGGACAAGGTCGGCACCGACGCGCTCATCATCTCCGACCCGCTCAACGGTTCGATGTACGGTACGGCGCTGCTCGACGCGAACATGCTGTACCCGGTCTACAACCCGCAGGACACGCTCAACGGCGCGATCTTCAAGCAGGTGGAGCTCGACTTTGCGTCCGGCGCCCCGGCGACGATGCTCGCCTCGCCATGCTCGGTGACGCCCGGCAAACCCGTGTACTTCCTCACGATGGGCCCGCAGGCGCCGAGCCTGCAGATGTTCACGTACCGCGCGCAGTTCTACCAGTTCCATGACGAGAAGCTGATCGACGCCTACGTGAAGGCGGGGGCGTTGAAGCCGGTTTCGGGGCTCGACCTCACCACATACGGCCCGCACGCCAAGGACTGGGCGCTTTATCAGCTCGCCTGTCCGGCGAAGTAGGGGAAGTAGGTGCGGGGCGACATAGGCGCGGGGCGACGTAGACGCGGGGCGACGTAGACGCGGGACGACGGGCGACATAGGCGACGGGCGACAGGGGGCTATAGGAACCAAACGTGGTGTTTATGACCGGGGTTTGGCCTTGTGACAGTAGGCGTGTCGGGTTGGTTTTAACACGATGTCGCGTTAAAGACCGCCGG